>JAZQCR010000044.1:0-5816 GCA_045546375.1 Eubacteriales bacterium
GCGTGACCGAGCCGCAGCGAGACGGTGGCACAGCCACTAAAGTGTCTGTGCCGGATGAGGATTTGGCAATGCAGATTTCCGTCTTTTACGGAAATCGACCTTATTTACATATAAAGAAAAATAGGATGCACCCGCAAGGCGCCTTCGGCATTGAGATGTGATATAAATTCTCGGTAGAATTTATATCGCTATTGTAAACAAACGCGCCTGTACTTGCTTTTGGCGGGTGGGTCGTGTATAATAGATTATATTAAGATTATTCGGAGAACCAAAATGAAGAAGATAATCGCTTTAGTTCTTGCTCTTGTGAGCGTCCTCTGCCTTTTCGGAGGATGCAAAA
Organism: Eubacteriales bacterium; assembly: GCA_045546375.1. Taxonomy (GTDB): domain Bacteria; phylum Bacillota; class Clostridia; order Oscillospirales; family CAG-272; genus CAKSEI01. The sequence goes on from JAZQCR010000044.1 coordinate 341, forward strand.
AGGAGGAGGAAGCCGCCGCTCCCCCTGCGGTCATTATGCAAAGTGAGCACTATACCATCACCGTGGCGGAGTACCAGTATTTCTTCGTCAGCACCTACGACGAATTTGCCTCCCAGTACGGCGACATGATAAACTATATGATAGACACCGAGAAGCCCCTGCGCGACCAGAAGTGTCCCGTTGACCAGGAGGGTAAGATGACCTGGTTCGACTACATCGCAGAGGGCGCTACCGAATCCGTTAAGACCTATCTGTATTTTGCGGAAAAGGCCATAGACGAGGGCATCGGGATAAACGACGAGGATAAGGCCTTTATCGAGGACAGTCTCGCTCACTTCAAGGACTTCGCAAAAGAGGGCGGCTACGCCTCGGTGGATGACTACGTGAAGGGCCGCTTCGGCGAGTTTGCCACCGTTGATACGGTACGGGGTTGCCTTGAGCTGACCACCCTGGCGAACACCTACCGCAACAAGGTATATAACGACGCCGCATACTCGGAGGAGGACTACCTTGCCTACGCCGAGAAGAACCCTACCAACTGCTACGTGGCTGACTTCATGTACATGAAGATGAATACCACCGTCACCGATAAGATGACCGACGAGGAGAAGGCAAAGGCGTGGAAGGAAACTCAAGATACTGCCACAGCCTTCAGCGAAGCGGCAAAGGACGAGGCCGCCTTCACAGAGCAGGCGGAAAAGTACCTGCGCTCCATCTGCACCGTAGTGGAGGACGAGGAAAAGGCAGACCCCTCAAAGAATATGTTCACCGAGGAGCAGCTAAAGGAGCAGGCGAAGGGCGCAAAGACCGTAGGCGTTCAGTACGCTACGGGTGCGGCTAACGTTGACTGGATCTTCAAGGCAGACCGCAAGGCAGGCGACGCGACCGTCATCAAGGACGATAAAAACTACACCTGCGAGATAATAATGATGCTTAAGCCCGCTTACCTCACCGAGCAGCCTACCATAGATGTGCGTCACATCCTCATCTCCCTTGATAAGGCAGGTGACGACTTCAAGGCAAGCTCCAAAGCGGAAGAGATCCTTGAGGAGTGGAAGTCGGGTGAGGCCACAGAGATCTCCTTCGGCGTTCTGGCGGCAGAGCACTCGGACGATCAGTCCTCCGTAAACTCAGGCGGACTTTACCCCGACGTTGTTCCCGGTCAGATGGTAAAGGAATTTAACGACTGGTGCTTTGACGGATCCCGTAAGACGGGTGACACCGACATAGTCAAGACCGACTACGGCTACCACATAATGTATTTCGTGGAAAAAGGTATGCCCAAGTGGAAGAACGAAGCGGATAAGGGCCTTCGTGAGGCCACGGTCACAAAGCTCATTGAGGAGCTGAAGGGCGAATACGAGCTCACCTTTAACGAGGATAATATCGCGCAGTGTCCCGATCTTTTTGGAGAATGATATGAAGAGAATATTAGCTTTATTACTTGCGCTCATAACGGTGCTTACCCTTTTCGGATGCGGTAAGGACACCGACGATACCACCGAGGGTGCCACCGAGGGCACTACCGAGGGCACTACCGAAGGCACTACCGAAGGCACTACCGAGGCTCCCACAGGTGAGCCCTCGGGCGAGCACGAGAGCGACACGGTGGTCTTAACAAGCGAGCACTATACCGTCACCGCCGCTCAGATGCAGTTTTTCTTCGCCAAGGTATACGACGACTTTGCCGCTGAGTACGGCGACATGATAAACTATATGATAGACCCGAAGAAGCCCCTGCGCGACCAGAGCTGTCCCGTTGACCAGAGCGGCAAGATGACCTGGTTTGACTATTTCGCAGACGGTGCCCTTACTGCGGTGAAGGGTTACCTCGTTATGGCGGAGTCCGCCACCAAAGAGGGCTTCGCCCTTACCGATGAGGACAGAGAGCTTATTGAAGCACAGCTTGCGGACATCGTCGCCGCCGCAAAGGATAAGAAATACGAGGATATCAATAAGTATATAAGCGACTACTACGGTTCCCTGGTTACCCTTGAGAGCCTGAAGGAATGCTTCGAGCTTTTCATCCTTGCCAATAACTATCACCAACACCTTTATGACGGCTACACCTTTACCGATGCGGAGTACTTAGCCTACGCAGATAAGAACCCTGACCAATGCTATATGGCGGACTTTATGTACTTCCGTCTTACCGCGGATATCAAGGAGGACGACACGGATGAGGTCAAGGCACGTAAGTGGGAGGAGCTGAAGGCGGAGGCTGTCGCCTTCAACAACGCCTGCAAGGACAAGGACACCTTTATCAAGCAGGCTGAGGAGCATCTGCGCGCAAGATGCACCATCGTCGAGGACGAGAGCAAGGTGGACTACGATAAGATGATACTCACCGAGGAGCTGCTCAAGGAGATGGCAAAGGGCTCGTACACCAAGGGCATCGCCTACGCCACGGGCGCGCCTAACGTTGACTGGATCTTCAAGGAAGGACGCCTGCCGGGTGAGCAGACTGTCCTTGAGAACGAGGAGGGCTACTCCTGCGAGGTCATCCTTATGGTAAAGCCCAAGTACTTAAGTGAAGAGCCTACCGTAAACGTACGTCACATCCTTTTAACGGTGGATGACAAGGAAGGAAGCGACGAAAAGGCAAAGAAAAAGGCGGATGAGCTCTACGAGAGCTGGAAGAAGGGGGAAGCCACCGAGGATTCCTTCGCCGCTTTAGCGGCAGAGAACACCGAGGACACGGGCTCTGCGCCCTCGGGCGGTCTCTACGAGGCTGTGGTGCCCGGAATGATGGTGCCCGAGTTCAACGACTGGTGCTTTGATGAGTCCAGAAAAACCGGGGACACCGACATAGTCAAGACCGACTACGGCTACCACATCATGTACTTCGTGAAGAAGGGCCTTTGCGCGTGGAAGAACGTAGCCGACAAGGGTCTGCGTGAGGCGGGTATGACCTCCGTTATTGAACAGGGCGAAAAGGAATTCCCCATTACCGTAAAAGACGCAAAGCTGGATTCGCTTCCGTAAAAATATAACACCGACCGAAGGGTCGGTGTTTTTTTGTGAATAGTTCTCTTTAACCTTGTCACATAATAGTCGAGGTGATATTAATGAAGGGTACGGAGAAAAAGATGCTCCTTTTAAAAAATACGGGTTCTGACATTTTTGAGGAAGCATATTTTATATTAAAGGACCGTTTGCCTGCGGTGAGGGTCAGCGAAAGCGAGATGATACGTGAGGCTAACCGCATAGTCAGCGAAAATCTCATCAGCGGCTACTTCACGGGCGGAAAAAGCAAAAAGCGGCTAAGCCCCCTGCAGACCTTCTTTCTCGGGCTGGTGCTGGGTGTAGGCGGAGCGCTGCTTGCCCTGTTGCGTTGACAAATAGGACTTTTTCTGCTATAATCTCATAAGGTTTTGAGTTCGTTTGATAAAAACAACCGCCGTGAGCAGGGTTGACCGCCTGACCCTGCGCCCTCACGGGGTTTATACACGCCTCGGCTTAAGAGGTTTTTTTCGCGTGCCGCCGGAGATGAATTGATGCTTCGCATCGTGAACGCCCCTACAGAGGTTGCGGTATTTGTTAATAATATCTACGTGATAAGCCCCAAGACATAAACACAAGTACGAAAGCTTTTGGGGGCAAGGTCGTCCCCTCTACATACAAGAAAGGAATATAATGGCAAAAAAGAAACGATTTTACGCCCCCAGGTCGGGTAGCAGGATCAGGATAATACCCCTGGGCGGCCTTTCCGAGATAGGAAAGAACATGACCGTCGTTGAGTGCGACGAGGACATAATAATCATAGACGGAGGGCTGGGCTTTCCCGACGAGGATATGCTGGGTATCGACCTGGTCATCCCGGACACCACCTATCTGCTTGACAAGGCAGACCGCATCCGCGGTATTTTCATCACCCACGGACACGAGGACCACATCGGAGCGCTTCCCTATATCCTGAAGGTACTGGACGTGCCCGTTTACGGCACCAAGCTGACCCTCGGCATCCTTGCGGGTAAGCTGGCGGAGCACGAATACAGGTGGGAGCCCGAGCTTCGATGCGTCAGCGCAGGGGATAAGGTGACGGTAGGCAGTATGGAGGTGGAGTTCATCCACGTTAATCACTCTATTGCCGACGCCTGCGCCCTGGCTATCAAGACCCCTCTCGGATATATCGTCCACTCGGGGGACTTCAAGATAGACTATACCCCCATAGACGGTGAGGTCACCGACCTCTCCCGCTTTGCACAGCTTGGGGATAAGGGAGTACTGCTCTTTATGGGCGAGTCCACCAACGCCGAGCGAGAGGGCTATACACCCTCCGAGAGGAGCGTGGGCAAGAGCCTTGACGGCATATTTATGAAGAATAGGGACAAGCGGGTGGTCATCGCCACCTTCTCCTCAAACGTACACCGCGTTCAGCAGATAATCACCGCCTCCGCCGCATACGGACGCAAGGTGGCCCTCACGGGCAGAAGTATGCTGAATATCATAGCCGCCGCCACCGAGCTCGGGTATATGAACGTGCCCGAGGGCACTCTCATCGACGCCTCGGAGATAAAGCGCTATCCCCCCGAGAAGGTGACCGTGGTATCCACGGGCAGTCAGGGCGAGCCCATGTCCGCCCTTTACCGTATGGCATTCGGTGAGCACAGCCAGGTACAGCTCGGTGTGGACGACCTGGTAGTCATCTCCGCCCATCCCATTCCCGGTAACGAAAAGCTGGTGGGCAATATAGTAAACGAGTTATGCAAGAGGGGCATTTCCGTTTTCCGTGACAGCTCTGTCTCCGTTCATGTTTCGGGACACGCCTGTCAGGAGGAGCTGAAGCTGTTGCACGCACTCCTGAAGCCCCGCTTCTTTATGCCGGTACACGGCGAGTATAAGCACCTTTTCGCTCATAAGGAGCTTGCCTGCTCTATGGGTATGCCCGCAGACAGAGTTTTCGTCTCGGATATAGGCAAGGTACTGGAGATAGACCGCAAGGGCGCGCGCTTCAACGGCACCGAGGTGTCGGGCAAGCTGTTGGTAGACGGCCTCGGAGTAGGTGACGTAGGCAATATCGTCCTCCGCGACCGAAAGAACCTGGCGGAAAACGGCATCATCGTAGTGGTGGCAAGCGTGGACACCGAGTATATGGACATCGTGGCGGGCCCCGACGTGCTCTCACGAGGCTTTGTGTACGTAAGGGAGAACGAGGAGCTGATGGAGCAGTTCCGTAATATAGCGTACTACGCCCTGGACGAGTGTCTGGCATCGGGCAAGACCGACTGGACGCAGATAAAGAACGCCGTCCGCGACGCTCTCTCCAAGGAGATCTACGCCCGCACAAAGCGCAGGCCTATGATATTACCCATAATAATGAACGTATAGGGAAAAATGCCTGCTGTCATATCAACCCCTTCCACCGCCCACAAGGGCGGTGGAAGGGGTTAATACTTGCGACAGAGATGTAATTATATCTCTGTCTACCGCACCTCCCCCATGAGTGGTGGGAGGGGGACCGCGCCAACGGCGT
>JAZQCR010000045.1:0-5842 GCA_045546375.1 Eubacteriales bacterium
CGATGGTATCGTGCTTATCCATAAGGATAGCCAACTTCAGCTTAGTACCTACGCCGTCGGTACCCGAAACAAGCACAGGCTCTTCAATACCCGCTAAATTTAAGCCGAAGCAACCGCCGAAGCCGCCAAGGTCGTCGAGGCAACCCTCGTTTCTGGTGCGGGCGATATGGCCCTTCATCAGCTCTACCGCCTTATAACCCGCGGTAATGTCAACGCCTGCCGCTGCATAGCTTTCAGATCTCGAATTGTTCATTTCTTATTCCTTTCCGTTCCAACAATAGGTACATAACTTACACGGCTCAAGGCCGATAGCTTCTATGATTCCCTCAAGAGACTGAAACTCAAGAGAGGCAAAATTCAGCTTTTCGCAGATAAGACGACGAAGATTTCTTCCCCGCTCGGTACTGCCGTCGCTGTATTCGTCAATGTGCTTAAATCCCTCTTCGCCCTCAAGCTCCATTATAACTCTGCGGGCGATAAGATCCATATCGCTTGTATTGCGAGAGAAATTCAAATACTTACACCCATACATAATAGGCGGACAGGCAGAGCGCATATGAACGCTCTTAGCGCCGTGATCATAAAGAAAATCAACCGTTTCCTTTAACTGCGTTCCGCGAACTATAGAGTCATCAACGAAAAGCAGATCCTTATCCTTGATAAGCTGATGCACGGGTATCTGCTTCATTCTCGCAACCTTACTGCGCGCCGCCTGGCTGGTTGGTGTGAAGCTACGCGCCCAGGTAGGCGTATATTTAATAAAGGCGCGGGCGAAGGGCACGTGGCTCTCATTTGCGTATCCGATAGCGTGAGGCGTACCCGAATCCGGGACTCCTCCTACGTAATCGAGCTGAGGCATCCCCTCGGCTGATGCGGCGTCGTTTCTCGCCATTATCTCACCGTTGCGGTAGCGCATCATCTCTACGTTGACGCCCTCGTACTCGGAGTTAGGATAGCCGTAATAGCTCCAAAGGAAGGAGCAGATACGCATCTCGTCCTTAGCAGGGCTAAGAACCTCCATACCGGAAGCCGAAAGCTCTACTATCTCGCCGGGGCCCAGCTCCTTGACCTTCTCGTAGCCAAGCTTATCATAAGCAAAAGCCTCAAATGATACCGCGTAACCGTATTCACTCTTACCGACGGATATGGGCAGACGCCCCATAAGATCACGGGCGGCAATAATATTACCGCCATCCTTTAGCAGCAAAATGGATGCCGTTCCGTCGATGGACTCTTGGGCAAATCGAATTCCGTCAACGAAGGTCTGCTTCTGATTGATAAGTGCCGCTATAAGCTCGGTAGCATTTACCGCGCCGCCCGTCATAGCACCGAAGTGACCGCCGTTGTCCAAAAGATATTTCTCAATTAGCTCGTCGGCATTATTAACGATACCGACGGTGCTGATGGCGTAGGTACCAAGCTTAGAACGTATTAGCAACGGTTGAGGGTCGTAATCACTGATACATCCTATGGCAGACGTTCCCTTCATCTCCTCAAGATCCCGTTCAAACTTGGTTCTAAAAGGCGAATTCTGTATATTGTGAATAGCACGTTGCAAGCCAAGCTTGCAATCGTAGCTCGCCATCCCGCCCCTACGGGTGCCTAGATGAGAATGATAGTCAGTACCAAAAAACACGTCAGATACTGCATCGTGTTTACATACTGCACCGAAAAAGCCTCCCATATTTTTCTCCTTGCATGTGTAAATTGATTTTAAGAAAAACAGAAACTGCCGCAAAAATATGCGGCAGTGCCATTACTTATTATATTTTGCCTCGATAGCGGCGTTCTTGGAAAGAACCTGCGCAGTTGCCTGAGCGCGTGAAGACGCGAGCTTGGATGCAAGCTCATCATCGGATACAGCCAGTATCTGCACGGCTAAAAGCGCGGCATTAGCCGCACCGTCAATAGCGACGGTGGCAACGGGGATGCCCGAGGGCATCTGTACGGTGGAAAGAAGCGCGTCAAGTCCGTCGAGAGTGGAGCTCTTAACAGGAATACCGATAACGGGAAGGGTGGTATTCGCCGCGATAGCGCCCGCAAGGTGAGCCGCCTTACCTGCGGCGGCAATGATGGCACCAAAGCCGCGCTCGCGTGCATTCACGGTAAAATCACGAGCCTCGACAGGAGTGCGGTGGGCAGAATATACGTGAACCTCGTAGGGTACACCGAAATCGTCAAGAGTGGTGATAGCCTTCTCCACTACGGGCAGGTCGCTGTCGCTACCCATTATGATCGCTACTTTCTTCATATCATACCTCATAAAAATCAAAAAAAGGCGGTTTAATCCCTTGGAATAAACTGCCCAGACGGTCGACCATATCCGTACTACTCCACTGTGGTTGATTCCACCCGCGAAAGGTTAAAAATACGATCACGGCTCCGTCGGTCATAGTACGTATATATTATACGATTTTTGGGCTCTAAAGTCAAGTTGATTTTTCACTTTTGGCTAAATTTGTTGAAAAGGCAAAAAGACGGTGATACTACACCGTCTTTTTTACATATTATTACAAATAATTACGCATATCCAAGGTGAGGCGCTCCTCGATATTTACAAGGCGTCTTGCTATCTGCCTCGACTGCTCGTCCGCGCCCTTATACTGGTTAAGATAGCGGTGCAGGCTCTTTACGCCCATATTGCATCCGTCGGTGATAACGTCCGCTATCTGTCGGTCACTCTCCTCGATAGAAAGCATCGCTCCGCACTTGATGCGAGCCATACTCTTAGCGATAGGATGCGCCTCCTTATCCTCTTCGCTAAGATGATCTAAGAGAGTTTTTATCTCGCCTTCCAACTTATCGTGCTCGTTACGTGAATCCTTCAAAAGCAAAAACAGATCGTCGCTTTTCACCTTCTCGATAACGTCGTCGATGGCGGTAATGCCCATTTTGACCCCTGAACTGCATTCACGCAGAAGCTTAACGGTATCGGTATTCATTTTACAGAGCTTTGCTCCTTTTTCAGGATATCTGCACTCACAGAATCGATCTCATACTCAAACATAGTATGGTCGTCGGCAAACTCCACGTCATAATATACCCTGCCCTTGTCGTTGTACAGATACGTTTTGTAGATGGTCACTTCACTATAGGTCTTTCCTGCATCGGAAAAAGCCACGGACTGCGCCTGCTCCGTTGTGATGCGTTTAACGTCGCTTACTGAGGACGAGACCGCATCCGTCATTTCATCCTTCACATCGTCCACGGCGTCGGAGGCATCGTCCATTATATCCTCTGCCTTATCCTTGATATTCTCGGTATTTTCAGTCTCCTTGGACTCGTTTCCTATTTTACCGTCGGTGTCTTCTATATTTCCGCATGAGGTCATAAATACGGTCACGGTCAAAAGAATAAAAAGTATATTTTTCATTTTAATACTCCTTTCAACCTTATGATACCCATTTTCCCATTAAATACGCACACTTTTTTACCTGAAGCACATGGTGAGGGACTGTTTGCCGCAAGAGCCGCAACGGCAGAATGCCCCATCAAGGTTAAATGCGACCCTGGGAAGATAGCCAAGATCCTCAAGGATGGTAAATAACGGAAAGAAGATAGCCATAGGCGGCAGCATAACGCCTACCACCCACGCCGTGGTATTATACACCCCATCGACCAAGGCACCTACAAGCCAAGTGCTCACACCGACGTCCAAAAGAAATGAACGCAAAACCGATCCGAGATGGAAAAGAGCGCCGGAGAGCAACTCGGATGGCGTATTCGCTCCTGCAACTGTTAACCATAAAACCCCAAACAGCAGTAAAAGCATTATCGGTATACCGGTTACGGGGCCGGTCAGGAATCTGTCGATCCTTCTCGATCTATCCTCTTTATCTCGGTCTGGCGCCGAGGTGCAGGCTCTTGCTATCTCGCTTGCTTTGCGGGCAAAGTCATCCGAATCAACAACAATACGTGTGATCTCGTCAGAATCAACGGAAGCGCGGATAGCATGGATCAGCTTTTTCAGCCCTTGACGTGACTTTGCAGACGTGGCTACAACGGGAACGCCCAAAAGCTCTGATAGCTTCGTCATATCAACGGCGATCCCCCTTTTTTCCGCCTCGTCTATCAGATTTACACAAACAACGGCGCGGCGGGCAACGGAAAGGACCTGCAAGACGAGTATCAGGTTTCGCTCAAGAGCAGAAGCATCGCAAACTACAACGGTGGTGTCGGCGCAGTCAGACTCAATGTATTCACCCGCGATCCTCTCTTCAGGCGAAAGGCTATATAGAGAATACGTGCCCGGAAGATCAACAAACCGAATGACGCCCTCCCGGTCGCGGTAACTGCCGACCGCCGTGTCTACGGTCTTGCCCGACCAATTTCCCGTATGCTGATGCATTCCCGTCAGAGCATTAAAAATTGTGCTTTTGCCCACGTTGGGATTACCCGCAAGGGCAACCTTTACCTCACTCATACGTGACCTCCACGAAAGCCGCATCTGTGTTCCGAAGAGCGATCACCGTACCGCATATACCGTACGCTCTGATCCCTCGTCCCTCGTAAAGAGGCTCAACGATGGCGCCCTCTACAAAGCCGAGGTCTCTAAGCCGCACACCCAAGGCACCGGCTATATTAATTTTATTAACCGTTACGTTCATTCCCTCTTTAGCAAGCTCTAAAGGAATAATACATTTCATATTTTGTCCCCTTCCGAGGAGCTTCACTCCCCCTATTATGATATTCGACGAAATAAATTTATGCGAATAGATTGAACACAACGTGCTTTTATGATAAAATAAACTAAAGAAAGGTAAAACGCTATGAAAACATTAACTTTACAAGCACCGGCAAAGATAAACCTATTTTTGGACGTGACAAATAAACGTGAGGACGGTTACCACGATATAGTTTCTGTCATGATGCCCGTTTCACTTTCGGACGAAATAACCCTCACCTATGACGAAGGAGACGAACTACGTGTCTTCTGTGACGTAGACGTCTGCGAGGAACAGAAGAACATAGCGTACAAGGCGGCGAAGCTTTTCTTCAATATAACGGGCAAAAAGTGTGGCAAGACACATATAACTATAAAAAAGAATATACCCCATGAAGCGGGGCTCGCAGGCGGAAGCACTGATGCGGCGGCTGTTCTGCTGGCACTTAATGAGCTGACAAGTGCAGGACTTACAGAAGAGGAGCTATGCGCTATAGGCAAGCAGCTCGGAGCGGACGTTCCCTTCTGTATCGTCAAGCGGCCTATGCTGACAGAAGGGATAGGGGAGATATTCACCCCCATCCCCGGCCTGCCCGAGTGCTATATAGTTGTAGCCAAGGACGGTGAGGGAGTCAGCACCAAGGACGCCTACGCAAGGATAGACGAGATAGGCTGCAAGATACATAAGGACCACACTCCCCTAATAAATGCCCTTGAGGCCGGCGATCTCACTCTTATAAAGGAAGGAACCTATAACCTCTTCGAGGAGGCAGTGTTACCCATAAGAGAGCGGGCAAAGTCGCTCTTTGACTATATGAGCGAAAAAGCCGACGTCACCAGAATGAGCGGCAGCGGACCTACTATACTCGGTATCTTCACAGATGAGAAAAAGGCTACATCCATGACAAAAGAGCTTAGGGCAAAAGGGATCAAAGCGCATTTGTGCAGACCGATATAAGGAACAACAAGTGCCATCACAAATTCAGATACGCAAAAAAACATCCGACATTTCTGTCGGATGTTTTATTTGCTTTAATTACTTGTTGAAGCAGGTCTTCTTAACAACTACTGCAGCGCCAAGGGATACAACAGCAACGAGGATGATGTATACGATGGGGTCTGCGGTAACAGGGTTAGTACCCTGATTGCCACCGTTGTTGCCACCGTTGTTGCCACCGT
>JAZQCR010000046.1:0-19985 GCA_045546375.1 Eubacteriales bacterium
ACAACCCCTCCGTCAAAAATCAAAGATTTTTGCCACCTCCCCTTGCACAGGGGAGGCTTTTTTATTCAGCGCGATACAGTCAATACTCCTGCGATAAAGTTTTCGTGACATCATTCCGGTATTCAATGGAGTTTTTTGTCGTTATTTATATCTATATTTATTATATATTCTTGATTTATTCACTTATTTTTGGTATAATATATGCTGTATATTTGTGTAAATTCAGATCGGAGGATCGAAAGTTGATAAAAATCGAAAATCTGACCAAAAAATTCGGAAGTAAAACTGTTCTCGACAACGTCTCCTTCTCTGTAGAGGACGGCGAGATAGTCGGATTTTTAGGTCCCAACGGCGCCGGTAAGACTACCACCATGAACATTCTGACCGGCTACCTCTCCGCCACTTCAGGCGTTGCCACCGTTGACGGCATCGATATACTGGAAAAGCCGCTTGAGGCAAAGAAATGCATAGGCTTTTTGCCCGAGCAGCCGCCCCTCTACCTCGATATGACCGTTGGCGAATACCTTAACTTTATCTATGACCTTAAGGGCTGTACCCTTAACCGCAAGAAGCATTTAGAGGAGATAAGCGAGGTCATCGGGCTTTCACACGTTCAGGGCCGCGTCATACGCAACCTCTCTAAAGGTTATAAGCAGCGTGTAGGCATCGCTCAAGCTCTCGTAAACAACCCCAAGGTAGTTATCTTCGACGAGCCCACCGTAGGCCTTGACCCCAAGCAGATCATAGAGATCAGAAACCTTATCAGAACTCTGGGTAAAAACCACACCGTTATCCTTTCCACCCACATCCTTCCTGAGGTGCAGGCAGTCTGCGACCGTATCGTCATCATCAATAACGGCAAGATAGTCGCAAACGCAAAGACCGAGGAGATCGCTAACATCGTTGACGGTAACAGAACACTCAGCGTGAAGATCTGCGGACCCGAGAAGGAGGTGCTCGCAACCCTTAAGAACACCCCCGGTATCTCCTACGTTGAGATCCTCGGGTACACGGATAAGGACAGCGTTTCCTACCTTATAGAGAGTGATCACGGTATAGACATCCGTAAGCCCCTGTTCCGTATCATGGCCGCCAACAACTGGCCTATTATAGGTCTTGAGAGCATGGGCGCAAGCCTTGAGGATATCTTCATATCCGTTATCGATAACAAGGAACCCGACGAAAAGAAAAAAGGAGGCAAAAAATGAAGGCTATATACAAGCGTGAATTAACGTCATACTTCACCGCCCCTCTGGGATACGTTTTTATGGCTATTTTCCTTTGCCTTTCAGGTATCCTGTTCTCAACTGCGACCCTGCAGAAGGGTGCTGACAGCAACGTAAACATGTACTTCGTTTACCTGCTCATCAGCTTTGTCATAATCCTTCCTCTTTTGACCATGAAGCTCTTCAGCGAGGAGAGAAAGACGAAGACCGAGCAGCTCCTGCTCACCTCTCCCATCACCATCACAGGTATGGTCTTAGGTAAGTTCTTCGCGGCGTACACCGTCTTTGCAATGACCTACGCCATCTCCTGCATTCCCTTTATCTCCCTCTACGTCTACGGCACCCCCAACACCGCACAGCTCATCGGTCATTCGGTAGGCATACTCCTGCTCGGCGGTGCGTGCATCGCGGTAGGACTCTTCATCTCTTCTCTGACCGAGAATCAGCTCATTGCCGCTATCGGCAGTATGGCTATCCTCTTTGCCTTCGTTATGGTGGACTTTATCTCTACCTACGTCAACAGCGCGCTTATGAGAAACGTGCTGGGGTGGATCTCCATACTCAAGAGATACGACGCCTTCGGTAACGGCGTATTTGACTTCAGCTGTATTCTCTACTATATTTCTATGGCGGCTATCTTCCTTTTCGCTACCGTGCGGATGTTTGAGAAGCGCCGTTGGTCATAAGGAGGCGCCTATATGAACACTAATATGAGAAAATTCAAATTCGGCGGCGTCTGGATGGTTACTACGGTTGCCGTTATCGCTATCATCATTGCCGTGAACGCAGTCTTCTCTGCATTATCCGCCAAGTACGCTCTTTATCTGGATCTGACCAAGGAGCAGTACTATGACATTTCGGATGCTACCGTAGACCTGCTGGCCGACGTAGAGGATGAGATCGACATCATCTTCTGTACGCCTCTTGATAAGCTGTCGGACAACACGTTCTCCTCTATGATATATACCCTGGCGCAGAATTACGCAGCTAAGTACGATAACATTAATATCAAATACCTCAACTGGCGTACCGAGACCGAAAGCGCAAACGAGTATATGAAAAAGATGGCTAACGCCACTATTGACGACACCACCATCATCGTCGACTGCCCCGAAAAAAACAGTTCACGTAAGTTGACCTGGGACTCCATGCTGGTATATGATACCGACGGGATACTCTATGGCTTTAAGGGTGAGCTGCAGTTCACCTCCGCCATCCTGCAGGTGACCGGAGAGCGTCCTCTCGTAGTATTTACCGAAAATCACTCGGAGGACAAGGTAGGCGCCACAGCTCTCACCTCTCTCTTCGAGACCGCGGGATACGAAGTCCGCTGGCTCGACATCTCCACCGTTTCTATCCCCGAAGAGGCTAAGATCGTGGTTATTTACAACCCTCAGAACGACTTTAACAGCGCAGAGGGTGTTAACGAATTTGCTAAAATAGACGAATTTACAGGCAGATGCGGAAATCTAATGGTATTCTTAAGCTCCCGCAGTCGCTCTGCCCTGCCCGAATTATACTCCTATCTCAAGGAAAACTGGTATATCAACGTTGAGTACGGTACGGTCAAGGACTCCTCCGAACACGCGCTCTCCATTGACGGCACCAATATCTCTGCTACCTTTACAGACGATGACAGCCCTGCCAAGAGCCTCATAAAGCATATCCTTGAGAACAATCAGCACGCTCCCACCGTATCCATGGAGCATTCCCTTGCCCTTTCCATCGACGAGGGCGGCGACAATTCCAACAACTCTCTCTACACCTCCCACGTTCTCACCACCAGTGAAAACGGCGAGTTCTACAAGGACGGCGTTCTCGACTACACAGGCGAGATCGGCCTTATGACCCTCGCCGCAAGAAATACCATCGTCAACAACGAGGAGCGTTCTAACTATATTCTGGTATCGGGAAGCTCTTCCTTCGCCAGCACCGAAAACCTGGAAACCAACTTCTCCAAGTACGCCAACAGCGACATCCTCTTTGCCGCTATGCTGGCTATGGGTAAGGACAAGGTCCCCGACGCTGTGGAATTAAAGCAGTTTGAGGACACCTCGCTGGATCTGACCGTTGCCCAGGCTAATAACTGGACACTGGTCTTTGCCGTGGTGATCCCCGTTATTCTGATGATCGCAGGTGTAGTCGTATACTTCAGGAGAAAGCATCTATGACAAATAAGTTTATGCCCCCCGAAGCAAAAGGCGAGGCGGCCGATAACACCGGTAAAGTCCTTCGGCCCGCGATCATCAAGTCTGCCGTTGCTTTGGTACTGCTTATAGCGGCGATACTGACCTACGTCTTTCTGCCCGATGACATCAAGACACTGCCCATACTCGAGCCTGAACAGAAGAAGATACTGCTGATCGACGGCGAGGCTGAGGCAGGCACCAGCTCCCTCAGGATGTTTGAGCTCATTTCTTCGGAGGATCTGAAATCAATACAGGTCACCAATAAGAACGGCGCTGACTACACACTGAACAAAGCGAGCGAGGGCGGATTCTACTTTAACGACAACAAGAATTCCGTTTACACCTCGGATGCCTTTACCTTCCTTTTCAGCGCCACCTGCAACACCGTTACAAACGAACGCGTGTACCCCGATCTGTATACCGGAGAAACCAGAGATATCATTCCCTATGACAGCTTCGGCCTCGGTGATAACTATAACGGCAGATACACCGTCACCACCTCTGACGATAAGAAGTACACCGTCAGAATAGGCAATATGGCTCCTAACGGAGACGGATACTACGCCTGCGTCGAGGGACGAGAGGCGGTATATATAATGGCTTCCGACGTTGGTGACACCGTTCTCGGTACCCTTGAAAGCGTCGTGACCCCTTCGCTTGGCATACAGAATGCAACCGACTCTTCCCAAACCTCTACTGCTATAGATCACGTAACCTTTTGGAAGAACGGCAAACACGTCGCAACCGTTAATTCGGTAAGTCAGGATGAGATCAAGCTGGTAAATACCATCAGTAATTTTGTGATGGCCTGCAGCCAGAGCATAACCCCCGAGGATCTTTTGGGCTGCGCAAATATAACGGAGCTTGAAAAGCTCATCGGCATAAATGCCATGAGCTACGATTACGTTCCCGACGATATGACGTACAACGACATCGCGTCGGTGCTCCCGTCCTTAAACGGTGAAGAAACAGTCGCCCTCAAGGACGATAAGACGGGCACCATCACCGATGAACAGTTGGAAAAATACGGCATCGTGAGAAACGCGCCTGCACACGAGATATTCTACTCCTACACCGACGCCGAAAACAACGTAAGCTATAACCACATCATCCTCTCTGAAAAGACCGCTGACGGATACTACTACGCCTACTCCAACCTGAACAGCGTTATCGTAAAGGTTCCCGAGGATACCTTATACTACCTGGAGTGGGACTACGACCGTTTGGTGGAATCCTCATACTTCCAGCAGTTTATAACCTCGTTTAAGGAGATAAGCGTAAAGAGCGACAACGTTGACTACACCTTTAAGCTCTCTCACACGGTAACCACCGAGGGCGGCGGCGCAATTCTGGTCTATCAGGATGATAAGAGCATAAACGCAGAGAACTTCCGCAGGTTCTACCGCGTGCTCCTCTCAAGAAAGCTCCGCGGTGCGTATGAAGGCGAAGTGCCCGCAGAGGACACGCTGTTTTTAACGGTCACCCTGACCGATATGGACGACAACGTCTCGGTTTACAAGTATTATCGAGCGAGCACACAGCAAGCGTATATGACCATTAACGGCAAGGGCGAGTTCTACTGCCTCAACTCGGACATACTGAAGATAGAGAGAGACGCCACGAAGCTGGTTAACGGCGAAGAAGTACTAAACGAAGACTGGTATTGATAATGAAAAAGCTGATCTCACTCCTTCTCATAGCGATACTGCTCCTCTGCTCCTGCGGAGCGCCCAAGACCGAGGACTACTTCGTTTTCAAGGAAAAATCGAAAAATACTCACGAAAACGGGCTCGCTGACAACGCTACAGTGATGACCGTCAACGGTCACGGTATTAACTACAGCGAACTATACTACTATATGAGCGTCCTTGACGCCACGAAGGAACAGATAGAGGAAAAGGTACTGCCCGAGATGCTCTTCTCGCGCAGTGTAGCCCTTATGGCCGAAGAAAAAGGCATCGCCCTTACTGATGACGAGTACGAGTCCCTTAAGGATTACCTCGAGGATGCGGAAAAAAACGAGGATCACGAAAAGCAGCTTTCCATCGCCGCTATGACCCCTTCCCTTTTCCGTTTTCTCGCTCTTCAAAGCCAGTTGACCGCAAAGGTGTATAACTTCTACACAGCAAAAGACACCTCGCCCATCAAGGCAGACGAAGACACCATACGGAAGACCGCTGAAAACGGCGAGCTCATAAGAGTCAAGCACATCCTCATAGAGGTAAACGAAAAGACCTCCGACGAGGAGGCTAAGGCCGAGGCGGAGGAGGTCAAGACCAAGCTCGCAAACGGGGAGGCCTTTGACGACCTGATCACCCTGCACTCGGATTACAAATCCGAAAATACCGTCGCAGACGGAGAATACGTCTACCGTTACGAGATGCCCGATGCCTTTGAGGACGTGGCGTTCGCCTTAAAGGAAGGCGAGACCGGCGATATAGTCTACGTTGAAAGCGAGAAGTATATCGGCTATCACATCATCCGCCGACTTCCCGTGGACATGGATTACGTGGAAGGCAACATGGATACCCTGCGTACAAACTACAGAGCATCAAAGTTCTATGAAACGGCGTACGGGATGATCGACGAGATGCAGATCGAGTATACGGAAGATTACGAAAAAGTAAAATGATAAGCAGAGTCCGCAAAATAGCGGACTCTGTCTTTTATACTATAGAAGCAAAAACGAAGGTATGCTGTACCTGCGCATTTTCCGAAGGAACACCGTTGAAACCGTCGCTACCTCTTAAATATGGCAAAAAACAGACACCTGACGGTGTCTGTTTTTTATCTTATTTTCTTGCGGTATCCTTATATACGTCCTGCATATTATCAAACAGCTTCTTTATGGCGCCCGTACAGCGTTTTTCCTGCTTCTTGATGAAGGAAGCGACCGTGTCGGGGCTGGTGATAGCACCCATAGTCTGGGATGCTCCGAAGCCTCCGAAAATATCGCCTATATCGTAACGGCGGCTGTCAAATATGATATCCAGCATATCGGCGGACTGATCGTCACGCAGATACTTACCCTTGAGGGACTGCTCTATATACGCTCTGTAAGTGGTTTGATTTGCGATTGCTGTGAGGTTCTCAAGAATATCACAGGTTCTGACCTTATCAGTTGCACTGATCGGAACGGAAACGCAGTTGGCAAAGCCGGTCATATTCATATAATAACTATCCTGCTCCGCTGTTGCCTTCGGCATGGGCACGATACCGAAATCTGCCTCAAGATTACGGAATAAACGGCAACGGTTCATACCCGTAAGATTAAAGAGCACTCTGTTCTTCTCCATAAGAGAGCCTACACCGTCCACCCATATATCATTGACATACTGAGCCATTCTGCTTGACATCATTGAGCATTCTCCGCGAACTATCTCGTCCACAAGAGTGTAACACCTAACCAGATCGTCTACGTTGCGGTCAAGCACGTATTCGTACTCGCCTGCGCCGTTCTTCTCAATACAGGATGCGCCGCAACCGATCATCAGCGAGTTAATGCTGAAGGTCTCTCCGAAATGTCCGTAAACGTCCAGATTCGTCCACTGACCGTCACCGTCATCCTGAGAAACCGACTTTACCATATTATACATATGCTCGATAGTCCAGTCGCCCTTTTTTACTATATCGTAAAGATCGGTATATCCCTCGGGAATCAGATTAGGATACTTATCGAACATTGACTTGGTAAAGAAGATAACCCACGTCGCCTGCTTATCAATAAGAGTCAGGTCGCTTGGTGTAAAGTATAGGTGGCCATCAAGGTCAAGAGATTCGATCGCCCTTTGATCCCAGTACTCCGCCTCCAGGTTTAGTACGTCATCGTAATCCCTCAGATTAATAAGCAGACTGTCTCTTGCCATATTGGCGGTTTCACCGAGGCTATGGGTTACCAGGTCAAATTCATCAGATCCGGAAAGCACCGACTGCCTAACGAAATCGGTTATCTGTCCGCTTTCCTTCTCTACGTACGAGATCTTTATGTTGAAAAGCGAGCTTACTGCGGAATCCCTCTCGAGAACCGCCTCGTTGAGAGCGTCACCGGTTAAGGTCTCGTCGTAATAGAACTCATAGGCAGACCAGTGAGATCCACCGGTAGAACCGACGGTAAGGATGCGGAAATCATATCCGTCATAATCCTTGTATTCCTTATCGGGATCAAGACCGTACTCGGTCACAACTTTATTCTGCTCCTGCTGAACCTCGGCCGCATCCTTTTCCACACAGGCGCATAAACATACAGCCGTAGATAAAACAAGAAGCAAAGCTATTATTCTTTTCATATTTCCTCCTTATAAGGTTTTTTATCATTTTACTATAAAAAACAACTTTTTTCAATAAAATAAAGACATTAATTAAAAAGTTGTAACTTTATAACAAAAGAACCTTCTTGTTTTTGTGCAAAAGCACAAGTACGCACGCAATATGTGCGTTATTGTATTTTATCTTACCGTAGAACCGTAGGTGTCTGAAAGATCGGATACTACGCTCGATACGTTTTCCTTTGCCTTTGAGGTAGCCACGCGCTTCATAAGCTCCTCATAGTAAACGTCCTCGTCCACAGGAAGCTCCACGGCGTGACCAAGCCAGGCGGAAAGGTGCATAGCGTTAGAAAGGCTGAGGCCGTTGATGCCTTCACTGCCGTGAGCAACCAGCTCCTCGCCGCGCAGGATAGCACCTGCAAAGGCGTTGAGCACGCCTACGTGCTGAGGATTTTCAGGGGTGAGATCAAGCTCAAGCTCGGTACACTTGGGGCTGTTAAAGGGAACGGTATTCGTCCTTGAGAACTCGGGCTCGTGAGGAGTATACTCCCACGCGCTGAGCTGTTCGTTCTCTACCACCAGCTTCGCGCCGTCCATCATTACCTCGAAACGGTTGGTACCGTGGGGGTCACCGGTAGAGGTGATAAAGGCACCGGTAGCGCCGTTCTCATACTCGACGTATGCGGTGACGTCGTCGTCCACCTCTATATCGTGCCACTTACCGAAAGCCATCTTGGCATCCACCCGCACGGGCATACCGCATATCCACTGGAAAAGGTCCAGCTGGTGGGGTGCCTGATTAAGAAGCACTCCTCCGCCCTCACCTGCCCAGGTGGCACGCCATCCGCCGGAATTATAGTATGCCTGAGGACGATACCAGCTGGTGATAAGCCAGTTGGTACGGCGGATCTGCCCATACTTTCCGCTCTTTATTAGGTCGCGCATAGCCTTATATACGTAGTTGGTACGCTGATTGAACATCATGCCGAAGACCACTCCCGCCTTCTCTGCCGCCTCGTTCATCTCACGGACCTGCTTGGTATAAACGCCTGCAGGCTTCTCCACCATTACGTGTAAGCCCCGCTTGAAGCCCTCTATGGCATACTTCGGGTGATCGTAGTGAGGCACGCAGATAAGGATAGCGTCCACAAGGCCGCTGTCCATCATCTCCTCTGCCGTATTAAAGCAGGTGGGGCGCTCGGAGGCCAGGTCTATCTTTACCCAGTCGGGTGTATTATCGATAAAGCTCTCCTTGACTACCGCAAGGCGTGCGGGGTCGGTGTCCGCGATGGCGGTGACGGTGATCTCCGGGCATTTGCCGTCAAGAACTTTATTATAGTGTCCGCTACCCATATTACCGTAGCCGATAATACCTAATCTTACTTTAGACATTTTGCCCTCCTTATTTTAAGCCGTAAGCAGTCAGGAAGTCGTAGCTTCTCTTAAGACAATAGAAGGGATCAAGGCCGTTGCAGTTATCCTGCTCAACGAAGGCGTACTTGGCTCCTACATCAAGTGATGCGGCGATGATAGCGTCCCAGTTCATATTACCGTCGCCCACGGCGCGCATCTCACGGGGATAGGCGTAGTCCTTATAGTGAACGCAGTCTACCCTGCCCTTGAGATTATTAAGCCACCATACGTAATCGCCGCCGCCCGACTGAACCCAGTACGAGTCAAGGGTGAAGCCAAGCTCATCGGCAGAGGTCTTATCAGCTAAAAGCTGCAGCATTATCTGCCCGTCGATATTGGTAAACTCCAAATCGTGATTATGATACATAAGCTTCTTGCCGTTTGCCGAAAGGGTCTTCATAGCATCGTTGTATTTCTCGATAAAGCCGTCCACCTTCTCGGGTGAGGTCAGGTCGTACCAGCCGATACCCACGTGATCGCAACCGAAGACGGAGTGCTCGTCGGCTACCGCCTGTGCTTCGGTGGCTATTCTATCTACGTTGTAATGAGTGAGGGGGCAGACGAGGCCGTTCTTCTTTAGCTCCTCTGCAAGCCACGCGGGATCGTAAGGGCAAGTGCCCGAGATCTGTACCGCGGTGTAGCCGATGTCCGCTACCTTCTTAAGGCTCTCGGAAAGATCCTCAGGGGTCTTACAAAAATCTCTTAAAGTATAAAACTGTGCACCGATAATCATATTTTTAATTCTCCTATTACTTTATTTAGTGCGACTACTGCCGCATCGAATGCTTCGTTCTGGTTTGAGTATCTGCCGCCCACCTTTATCTCCGAGTCCTCCTTCTCAAGGCCCGCAAGCCCCGAGAAAACGGACAGATGAGGCTCTAAGGTAAGGTGTCTGCCCCCTGCCTTCGCATACTCTGTAAGCACGTAAGGGATAGCGCCCTCACCCTCGCCTGCAGGGACTATACTGCCGTCAGGCAGAGCGTCCTTGATATGTAAATACTCTACGTAGGGCGCCATCAAATCCCAGGACGCCTTGGCGTCAAGACCCGCGCAAACGAGATTGGCAGGGTCGAAGATAAGGCGGATGTCGGGAAGAGCCTTCACGATGTCTACACAGCGCTCAGCAGATTCTCCGTAGATGCCCTTTTCATTTTCGTGGCATAGGGTGAGGCCGCTTCCCTTTGATGCTTCAATAAAGCGGGAAAGGCGCTCCATTACCTCGTCACGGTATGTATCAAGCTCACCCTCGTTTACGTAAAAGCTGAATATACGCATTCTCACGGCGCCTAATGTATTGGCGCTGTCAAGCAAACGCTTAAAGCTGTCAAGGTGAGGTATAAAATCGTCTGTCACTCCTATCTTACCTGCAGGCGAGCCGATGCTGTAGACACGAAGGCCTTCTGCCTCAAGGGCGCCCTTGACCTCACGCACCTTTTGGGGTGTAAGGTCGGCAATATTAGTGCCGTCGATACCTCGTATCTCCATACCCGCAAGGTCATTTCGCTTTAAGGCTTTTATCTGTTCTGACAGCGCATCCCCCGCTTCGTCGGAAAATGCGCTGATGATGAATTTCTTTTCCATTATTTGTCCTCCATACGATAATTATATCATAAATTTATACATAAACAATGGTATTATATCTTATTTTATTGCAAAAAGTCGCAGATGATGGTATAATCTGCGTATGGCAACTATATTTAAGTACAACGACGATGATTTTTACATTTTCCACGCATTAAACCCGGCTGAGGCGCCGTGGCACTTCAATATGCACGCTCACCGAGATCCCGAGATATATTGCTTTCTCGGAGGCAAGGCCCAGTACCGTGTGGAGGGTACCGTATACGACCTTCAGCCCGGTGACGTGCTCTTAATGCGCACGGCAGAGACCCATAAGCCCGAGATAGACACGTCCCTTCCCTACGAGCGCTTTGTCTTTAACTTCAGACCCGAGTATCTTGATAAGCTCGACCCATCGGGTACTCTTTGGCGAATGTTCTTCGACAGACCATTAGGCAAAGGGAATCTATACCGCCCCAAGTGCCTAAGCGACGTGTCCTATCTTCGCTCGCTTGCGGAAATGGCAAAGCAAGGACTACCTATCCGCCCCCTACTGCTTTCTAAATTCCTTACTGTTTTAAGCGAATGTGCAAACATCTACGTAGGCGGCACACAGACCAAGAGCGCACCCACAGGCAGGGTCACACGCATCGTCAGATATTTAAACATTCATCTGACGGATGAACTGACCCTTGACGGTATAGCGGAGCACTTTTACCTGAGCCGCTCACAGCTCTGCCGTATCTTCCGCGAGGGTACGGGCTCCGGGGTCATGGAGTATATCCGTATAAAACGGCTGATGGCGGCAAGAGAGCAGATAGCCTCCGGCATACCTGCGGGCCGTGCAGCCATAGCCTGCGGCTTCAGCGATTATTCGTCCTTTTATCGGGCATATAAGGATAGGTTTGGTGTCAGTCCGACGAAGAAAAGCTAAACTACACTGAACTGAATTACACGACTTGCATCGCCCCCTTCGGGGTAGCAAAGCGGTGCCACGGTAGTGAATGACAGCCCACAGGCGGCTGTCAGAGCCGTTGCGTGACCGAGTCGCAACGTGGCGATGACACGAGGCACGAGTGACAGAGGAGGCACACCATATCACCACGAGATATATCATATCCCCTCAGTCACGGTCTCACCGTTCCACCTTTCACGAAAGTGGAGGTGTATAAAAAATGGCATAGATGCAAGTGCATCTATGCCATTTCTTACTACTATTCAACTGTTAAATATCATTAGGCCTATTGCGGTAAGGTCGAGCTGGTCGAGAACACCGTCACCGTTAATATCCATAGCGGCAAAGTCACAGTCGGAGAGGTCAAAGCTACCAGTAAGGCCTCTCTGTGCGATATACTGTGCCGAAATAGTCATGTCGATAATATTGACCACTCCGTCACCGTTACCGTCGCCGAGCTCGGGCTCGTCGGAGATAATGGGCAGCGTCCAGAGAGAGGAAGTTGCCACGCCGTCACCGTCGAAAACGGAATAGAAGGTGCCGCCGTAATTATCCTCGACTATGCCTATGGAGTATGCGTTGGGTGTGGTCACAGTCATATTGGTAAAGGTCAGCGTTTCACCCTCCGCATCGTCGTAGTTATAAGCAACAATGGCTTGCCTGTCTACGCTGATACTGAGCTCGCAATTATCTATGGACATCCGTCCGCCGGAATATATGCCGCAACCCGGCTGAAGTAGAGCGGTCAAACGGCTATTACTCATCTCTACGTCGCCTTCCGCATAGATAGCATCCCATCCGCCTGTGAAGTACAGAATGGATGAGGTCGCCCGGAGGGAGCCTTCATCGTAAATGTAACTTGCGACAATGTCAGAATCCTCAATGAGGATGTCACCTGCAGGGATCTTGTTATACTCTTCATCATATGCGTTGGCAGTATAGAGAGCTCCGCTCTCGGATGTCAGGAGCATATCCTTAAAAACAATATCTCCTCCCTGTACATATACCACGTAGGTCTCGGAATCATGTTCATCACCGAGTATAAACTCGCCACCCGTAAGGGTGATGTCCGCGCACTCTGCGTAAATTACATAATTATTGGAGATAGCGGTAAAAACGTATCCGTTTGCATCTACAGTAAGATCACTGTAGGTCTGTATAGCGTCAACGTAGCCGAGTGAAGTGCTGTCAAGGGTGAGATCATCGGTCAGTACCATCTGTGCGCCGTCAATGCCGGGCTTAAAACGGATAGCAGTCACGTCTGTGTCACCGCCGATGGAGAGCACGCCGTTCTCCCAGCTCCAGCCCTTACCGAAAACGGTGCCGATACTTGCCAGGGTCAGGGTACCGTCGGTGCCTAAATAAGCAGGCACTGTGAGGACCTTCATACGCCATGCATCGTTATTATTCCAGTTATACCCGTATTCGTTCTCAACAGTTCCCTCTGCGTCACGGTAGGCGACCACTATAGAGTTATCCCCGAAGGTAGGTGAGGTATTAAAAGCATTAGCTTTCCACGGAGACTCTATATCTTTCATGCCACCGTATACATCAAGGTAACCGCCGTCGCAAAGACCCGTCAGGTCCACGCCGCCCTCAGCAAGGCACATAATGCCTACACTGTAGCCGAGATTATCCCACTCATATGCCTCCTCAGGGAACAAAACTCCGGCAGTGAGGCTGCCCGAACCACGAATTGATAATGTAGAGCTTTCCAATACTCCGTCTACGTCTTGCGCCCAGATAGCAGCATATTGAGTATAATTGGAGGGAGCTGTGGTTATACTGCGCTCAATAAAATTATCTCCCTCAAGCTCAATAGTGAGAGCGCCGACGAAAAACACAGTAGCATCAACGAAATCTCCCCATTCATTGGTGTAGGAATAACTGCTCGTGAGGGTGCAGTCGGTAAGAGTGAGAACACCGCTCGCCGCATCGAAGCTCCAGCCTTCTCCCTCTGGGGTGGTCAGGGCGTCAACACCGCCCACATACAGTACAGAAACGGAAGCAAAGTCCTCTGCCGCAACCACCGTAAACATACCAAGCAACATACACGCTGATATGATCAAACAAACCAGTCTTTTCATTTTAATTCCTCCTATTCAGTTATCATATTGCATTTTCATTTTTATTGTATCACAGAAAAACGCTCATTGCAACCTTCTCAGATGAATTTGTTGTCAAAGTGAACAAAAAAATTGTCATTTTGACAAATTTTATGTGCTATGTGCTCACAAAATCACTCATCCAAGCTGTATAACTACATAACTCACCTGAGGGCGAATATAACTGAGGCACACTTCCTTGCGGAGTGTGCCTCTTGCAGTTCCTTTTGTATTACGCCCAACTGATGGAGCCGGGTTTGGGTTCGCGGATGATGACATCCTTTAAGAATTCTACCGCCTTAGATAGGCCCTCGTCTATGCTCATAAGGGAGTCCTCGTGCTCGATGGACAGTACCTTATCGTAGCCTGCAAGGCGCAGAGCCGAGATCATATCCTTCCAGTACTGGGAATCGTGACCGTAGCCTACGGTACGGAAGATCCAAGAGCGGCTTGACTCATCTCCATAGTGCCCTGTGTCAAGGACGCCGTTTACAGCACTGTTATAAGGATCGATCTTGGTATCCTTCGCATGGAAGTGATAGATAGCTCCCTTCAGCGCACGGATAGCCGCAACGGGATCCATTCCCTGCCAGATAAGATGGCTGGGGTCGAAGTTTGCGCCGATAACGTCACCTACCGCCTCGCGAAGACGAAGTAGGGTGGCGGGGTTATATACGCAGAAGCCGGGGTGCATCTCGAAGGCTATCTTAGTAACGCCGTGTGCCTTAGCAAAAGCGGCAGTTTCCTTCCAATAAGGGATGAGCACCTGGTTCCACTGATAGTCGAGTATCTGCAGATAATCCGGGGGCCAAGAGCAGGTGACCCAGTTAGGCAGCTCGGAACCCGCGCTGTCGCCGGGACAGCCCGAAAAACCTACGATAGTATCTACGCCCATCTTCTCTGCTAAAAGGATAGCGTTCTTAAAGTCAGCGTCGTAGCCCGCCGCGATCTCCTTATTGGGGTGGACGGGGTTACCGTGGCAAGCAAGAGCCGCCACGTCAATGCCGCTATCGTTTATTACCTTCATAAATGCATCGTACTTCGCTTCGTCTGCAAGAAGCTCGGCAGGGTTACAGTGTGCCTTGCCGGGGTATCCGCCTGCGCCTATCTCAATGGACTCAACGCCCAGTGCCTGCACTTTGGCAATAGCCTCGGCAAGGGGCAGGTGGCCGTATAAATTGATTAAAACACCAAGTTTCATATTATTCTCCTAACTACGTTGGGAAATGCCCAACCGCTCCCTCGTAAGATGGAGCCATATTAAGTCAAATCGTGTTTATATTTCGGGGATCTCTATCTCAACCTCACGGCCGAGCTCTGCGCTCTTTACGATACCGTCGATGATAGCCTGATTGTAGATGATCTCGGAGGAGGAAACGGTAGCCTCGCCTCCCTCCTTGATAGCGTCTACGAATGCACGGAGCTTATCATAGAACAGGTTGGAGGTAGGACAGAGGGGCACCTCGTACTGTACCATCTGACCGCCCATACCGCCTGCGTACTTATAAACGGTAAGGGGCTTATTAAACTCGCCGTTCCAGCATTCGGTTGAAGGAATTCGCAGTCCGCCCTCGGTACCGAGGATAAGCGCATCACCGCAGGTATCCATATTCATCGCCCAAGAGATGCGGAAGTCAAGGATAATATCACCCTCAAGGCGCACGAAGGCCGCAGAGAAATCGTCAACCTCGAATGCCTTTGCGTACTCGGGATGGTTAGGATAGTAATCGGGATTCTGTCCGAAATATGCGCTGGTATAGCCCGAAACGGTCAGGGGCTTCGGATAGCCTACTGCCTTTAAGAGCATATCGAGAGAGTAAGAGCCGATATCGCCTACCGCACCGACACCGCCAGTATCCTTTGCGATAAAGGAGGTACCGAAGGGAGTGGGGATACCGCGACGGCGTCCGCCGCCTGCCTGCAGATAGTAGATCTTGCCCAGTTCGCCCGAGTCAACGATCTTCTTGATCATCTTCATATTGGCGCTCATTCTGGGCTGGAAGCCGATGGTGAGTATCTTACCGCTTCTCTTCTCTGCCTTCATTACCTCGATGGCCTCATCGAGGGTAACGGTGAAGGGCTTCTCCAGCATTACGTTGATGCCCGCGTCAAGGGCGTGGATGGCGCAGGGTGCGTGCTGTGTATTATAGGTACAGATGGATACACCGTCGAGATCAGGCTCGTTTGCTATCATCTCCTCGTCGGAAAGATAGAAGCGGCAGCCCTCGATGCCGTGATCACGAGCAAACTTCTCTGCCTTACCGGGCACCAGATCAGCCATAGCCACCACCTCGACGTCGGGCATAGACTTATATGCTCCTATATGAGAGGATGCGATCCAGCCTGTACCGATGATACCGATCTTGATCTTACGGTCGGTGTCTACCTTCTTTTCCTCTGTCTCATTTTTAAAGAGGTCTAAGTTATCCATTTCCTTTGACATTTTATCTTACCAATCCTTTCAGATATTTGATACTCATTTCAGCGCACTCGAGAGAGCTCTTACCCATAGAGGGACTATCCTGCTCTACGATGCACCAGTCAGCACCCGCCTTCTCGCTTGCCTCAAGGATAGCCGCGAAATCCTGCACGCCGCTGCCGCAGGGACGGAACTCGAAGGTGCCTGTGTCTGTGGGGCCGCCCTCAACGCCGATAAGTGCGTAGGGGCAACCGTTCTTTACGCCCGTAAAGTCCTTTAAGTGAACTGTGGGAGCGCGGCCTACGTACTTCTCAACGTATGCTACGGGGTTCTCTCCGCCTACGTTTACCCAGCAGGTGTCAAGCTGGGTCTTCAGCTCATCCTCGGTGAATATACTGTAAAGCATATCAAGTTTGTATTCATCTCCTACCTTCTCAAACTCGAAGTCGTGATTATGATAGGCAAGGAGTATGCCCGCGTCCTTCATAGATTCAGCGATAGAGCGGATATTGCCCTCTGCCTCTGCCCAGTTCTCTCCACCGGGGAGATTAGAGGTCTGCATATGAGGAATGACAGCCTGAGGGCAGTTCATAATCTTGAGGTCTGCTATCCACTCATCCCTCTTAATCATAAGATCGTTATAAGAGATATGCGCGGAGACCACGGAAAGGCCCGCCTTGTCTGCCGCCGCCTTGAGTTCTTTTGCACTCATACCGTAAAGACCCGCAAGCTCGATGCCTTCGTAGCCCATCTCGGCAAGGGAGGCAAAGATCTCGTTTACGTTCTCTCCGTTTACCGCGTCACGTATGGAATAAAGTTGTAATGCTATTTTCATTCTTTTTTCTCCTTTCACGGGAAAAACGTTATTACCTACTTGCATTTTACTCCATCATAATATATAATTCAAGACATAACGAAAGTTTTTTAAGACAAAAATTGCTGTTTTGGAGTAACTATGTATTTTCAGATAGAAACAAAGGAATCCCCCTTTATCTTTCAGACCCATTCCTCTTTAAGTCCCATACCTCACCTGCACACCCACCTGGAGATGGTTTATTTTATTAACGGCAGTACCCTGTGTGTTGCGGACGATAAGGAGGCCACTGCAGAAGCGGGGGATATCTTCCTCGCTATGCCCAACCAGATACACTACTATCACGACATTGTCCACCCAAAGCACCATATACTCATCTTTTCAAGCGAGATATGCCCCGATCTTGCAAAGGAGCTTCGGTCGAAAACAGCACTTTGCCCCGTTATCAAGAAGGCTGATCTTCCCTCGGGAACGGATAAGCGCTTCCGCGAGATAGAAAAATGCTGTAATTCCGATTCCCCCTATGCAGAAGCGAAGCTGAAGGCCTTGATGAGCCTCTTGATGTGCGAACTGCTCTCGGTCATGCCTATGGAAAAAAGCAAGGGCAGCTACGACGGAAACATCCTAAAAAAAGCAGTCACCTATTGCTACGATAACTTTCACACAGAGATGTCGCTGGAACGCGCGGAGGCCTCCCTTGGCATCAGTAAATATTACCTCTCCCATTTATTTAAGGAAAAACTGAACATAGGCTTTAAGGAGTACGTAAACTCCCTGCGTATCCGCGCCGCCTGCGATATGCTGAAAAGCACCGACAAGAGCATCACCGAGATAGCCTACGACTCGGGCTTCTCTACCACGCGCACCTTCAACCGTTGCTTTATGGCCGCCCGCGGCATCAGCCCGAAGGAATACAGAAACTCAAGAAAAAAACAATAATTTCACGACATTTTGCATCAGCTTTCACACCGAGTTAACACTTTGTCTTTTTTTGACTGATATAATAGTATCACTAAACAACGAAGAAGGATGATGATAATTTGTCAAAGCTACGGAGCGCACTTATGCGCTTTATGTACGGAAGATACGGCGCCGACGCCCTTTACAAATTTCTTTTCGGCACCGCGCTCGTTATAGCCATAGTCAATATGTTTTTGGGCAGTGTCACCCTATGGCTCATCGAAACAGTAATGATTTTCCTTGCCGTGTTCCGCTGTTTTTCACGTAATATATACAAAAGGCAGGCGGAAAACGCAAAATACCTGAAGGTGACCACCAAAATCAGACAATTTTTCAAAAGGCAGAAGAACAGGATCAAATACCGCAAGACAAAGGTCTATAAGAAGTGCCCTTCCTGCAAGAACATCCTCTGTCTTCCAAAGAAAAAGGGACGGCACACGGTGAAGTGCCCCTCCTGCTCACATAGGTTTAATATAAAGATATGACTCACGTCATATCTTTATTGACTTTTTAGGAATATTATTGTAAACTTAAAATAAGAAAATTCTTGGAGGCAGCATATGAAAAGATTTGCTTTATTTCTCACAATAGCTATGCTGGTGACTTCCCTCGTTCTGCCCTGCTCGGCAGAGGAGCTCACCGAAAAAGGCATACTCACCAACCTGGGAATCCCCATGAGGACTTATATTCCCGACGGCAGTCAGTACCTCTACGCAAGAAACGTATGGGACATAGAGGAATACAACGGGAAGGTATACGTGGGCTCAGGTGACTTCGACTCTAACTCGGGCACTAACCTGACAGGCGGAAGCCCTGTCCTTGCCTACGATATCGAGAAGGGCACCTGGTCGAGAGACTACATATGTGCCGACGAGCAGATCTCCCGCTTTATTAAAGCAAGAGGAAACCTCTACATCCCTGCGCAGGACCCTACCGGCGCAAGCGGTAATATCTATTCTCTGGTAAACGGCATCTGGAGCACCCAGTCTAATATCGCCTACGGTACACACGTTTTCGACCTTGAATTTGACGACGACGGGGTATACTCATATGCGGCTCTCGGCTGTAATTACAGCATCGCGCCAATAGTCAGCGTTTCCGATGACGGAGGCAGAAGGTATCGCTCTGCGTATTTCCGCAAGGACGGATATACCCTCAAGGGCAAGAGTCTTTCTTTAGAGGGCGCTGACACAAGTAAAATGTTCGCCCGCTCATATAACCTCTTTAATTACAGAGGCGAAATATACGCTACCCTGCGCTTCTCGGTAAACAGCCTTACCCAGGCGCAGATAAATGCGTACCGTGAATACGAGGGTATCTATAAATTCAATAAAGAGGAAAGAGTATTCGACTATCAGGGCACTGCGCCCAACGAGATCATAAGAAACAGCATGGCCCCCTCCTCTGACGCAGTATTTAACGACAGAGTGGTTATCGGCTACGGCAGTATGAAGGTAAGCACCAATGATAATCTCACAGCGTGGAAGGACGTCACCGGCTTTACGGGCTCCGTCACCGCTATGGAGGTCATCGGAAACGAACTCTACTTCTGGGCTTATGAGGCAAAGGCAGGCGGCGGCTACACCAACCGCCTTTACAGAACAAAGGATCTAACGAGCTTCGAGGAGGCATACTCCTTCGACGACGTGAATTACATCCGCTCAATGTGCTACTGCGACGGTGTATTCTATATAGGCACCGAAAACGCAAGAGGCGCAGTAAATGCAAAGACGGGTACCGTTTATTCCCTCGTCCTTAAGAAGGAAAACTGCACCCACGAAAACTGCGAGACCGAGTATACCTCCTCTGCGCTTAAGACCACTATAGTAGAGGAAGAAACAGCCACCGAGGTCATCCCGGGCAAGTACTCCGTTTCCTGCCCCGACTGCGGCGAGGTGCTTGCAAAGTATTCCCATCCCTTTAACGATCTGAAGGTCACCTGGTACACAGAGCCCGTGCTGAAGGCGTACGAGATGGGTATGATAAACGGTAACTCCCAGACCACCTTCGGCCCCGACGGTAATACCACACGCGCTCACCTCGTTACCGTGCTTTACAACATGGAGGGCAAGCCCGACG
>JAZQCR010000047.1:0-8784 GCA_045546375.1 Eubacteriales bacterium
CTATCGATTATCTGGCTACCCAGCAGGCGATACAGCTCCTCGGCGGTATTTTCGTGCCCACCGAGCATAACTGTGCGCCCGATAAGATAGAAGGCTTTGCACAGCGTGCCGAGGCGTGCCTTATCATCACCGAAAAGGCTGTTATCGACGGCGCAATCACCTTTGATACCCTTCACGAGAAGGGCACGGACAAGTATGAGTATGCCGCTCTTCCCAAGAGCTCTGACGTGTGCGAGATCCTTTTCAGCACCGGTACCACCGGTAAAGAGAAGGGTATCGTGCTTACTCATAAGAATAATATCGCCCTTGCGGAAAACGTAATGTACGGCGTGGAGATGGAAAAGGATAACGTGGAGATGATACCCTCTCCCATGAACCACTCTCACGGTCTTCGCCGTTACTATGCCAATATGTATAACGGAAGCACCGTGGTACTTCTGGGAAGCGTTATGGATATACTGCGCTTCTTTAGAAATATCGACACCTACGGCGTAAACTCTATGGATTTAGTACCCACCGCGCTTACCGTAGTGCTCAAGCTCTCCAAGGGCAAGCTCGCCGAGTACAGCGACAGACTTCGTTACATCCAGCTTGGCGCCGCGCCCCTTATGGAGCAGGATAAGATAAAGATCTGTGAGCTGCTCCCGAAGACCCGCCTTTATAACTTCTACGGAAGCACCGAGAGCGGATGTACCTGCATCTATAACTTCAATATTCCGAACGCCAAGGATAAGTGCATCGGTAAGCCCTCTCACAATACCCGTCTGCTTATCGTGGACGACGAGCGCCGTGAGATAAAGTCGGATAAGGACAACACGGGACTGCTCGCCACCGAGGGCGGTATGAATATGTCCTGCTACTTTAAGGACGAGGAGGAGACCGCTGCCGCCATGGCGAACGGTATCGTCTACTCTAACGACATCGGCTACGTTGATGAGGACGGCGACGTTATCCTTCTTGGCAGAAAGGGCGACGTCATCAACGTGGGAGGCAATAAGGTCTCTCCCGACGAGATCGAGAACGCCGCAAAGCTGATGGCGGATATCGCCGACTGCGGATGCATACCTGTGCCCGATCCCGCAAAGGGAAGCGTGCCCAAGCTCTTTGTTCAGATGAAGAAGGGAAGGGACTTTGACGGAAAGGAAATAAGAGCCTTCCTTGCATCCAAGTTAGAGCCTTATAAGGTGCCTCAGTATATAGAGGAGATAGCAGAGATACCCCGTAGCTATAACGGAAAGCTCCTTCGCAAGAATCTTAAAGAATAAGGTTAAAAAAGACCGCTGAATGAAAGTTCAGCGGTCTTTTATTGACAAGAGATTTTTGATGATATATAATTGTCTTACAGACAGTTAAGGAGGTTGAGATGAAACGATTATTGTCTTTAGTTATTGCTTTGATGAGCATGATGGTTACGGTTTCCTGCGGTGTACAGAGAAAAGAGCATGTTATCGGCCCTACGCCCCCTTCCTTTGACCTGCCGGAGAGCGTGGAAGTTCAGGACTATGAAGGCTACGATTTTCGGATACTGACCGTAGGCTCTACGGGCGGCAGTCACTGGTCTGCCTTTGAGTTTTATTACGATGAGACGCTTTCGGGTGACGTGCTGAACGAGGCGGTCAATAAGCGCGACGGCGCCGTTTCTGGTCTTTTTAACATAAATATCTCCTATGTGGAAAAGGGCAACGGAGAGCTGATGGACTTTGCGAGACAGTCTATCCTTTCCGGTGGTGACGATTTCGACCTTGTGACTGCGGCTCTTGCGCAGGCGGGCAAGCTCGCGTGCGACGGTATGTTCGCCGATCTTAGGGAGTATGAAGACATTCTTAATCTTGACGCCGAATACTGGGACCGGAATGCCAACGAGAGCCTTACCATTGACGGTAAGCTTTATTTTACCGTAAACGATCTTACATTGATAGATAAGCAGGCTACCAACGTTATCTTTTTCACTAAGAGCATGATAGATAAGTACCCCGAGCTTACCGCAGGGTATGAAAACGGCCTTTATACCATGGTGGAAAAGGGCGAATGGACTATCGAGAAGATGTACAATATGGTGAAAGCGGTGTCCGTTGATAACGGTGACGGCGATCAGACCTATATGGATACCTACGGCCTTGGCGGTAAGCACGCTGAGTGCCAGAGCGCCCTGATGGTGGGGTGCGGAGCTAAGGGCGTAGATAAAAACAGTGCGGGAGAGCTTGAATACGTATTGAGTGATCACATTGACGTTTTCACCGAGTGCTTCGGTAAGGTCTATGAGATGGTGAATGAGCCATCCTACTGTATGACCTCAGGTATGATGCTAAGCTGGTATTCGGATCCGGATATTTGGGTCAAGGGCTACGGTTCTATGATGGAAAAGAATAATCTCCTGTTCCATCTTACAAATATGAATCGTTGCCGTCTTTTCCGTGCTCTCGAAACAGACTTCGGCATACTGCCTCTTCCCAAGGCCAACGCAGAGCAGGATAGGTATTATTCCATGATACCTTCCGAGTTTGCAAACTCGGTGGCTATCCCTGTGAACGCTGCTGATAAAGAGCGCACGTGTAATATCCTTGAGATGCTGGCATTCGTTGCCTCGGACACCAGCTATTACGCATATATCGAACAGTCGCTGAAGGGCAAGTACCTACGTGACGATGATTCGGAGGAGATGCTGGACATCATCTTTGATTCGAGAGTTTACGATATAGGAGATATCTTTGCTTACGGTGATTCTCACTTCGGCGCGGCAGCCGTGGCGGGTTCTCTCAGTAATCCCGAGGCCGTTGCATCTACGTTGAAGAAGATACAGTCAAGAAACACGAAGGCTCTCCAACGTGTGCTGGAGGACTACCGTTCCGCGGAGTGACTAAAAAGCAGACGCATAAACATGGCGTCTGCTTTTAGTTTTTCTTGTGCATGGGTTTCGTCGGCTATTTACAATATAAACTCGCTAAAAACTGTGGAAATCTGCTTAGATTTGTGGTATAATATTATGAATAAGTGTGTAGATAGGCATTTATAGGGTGATTTGGCGCAGAGAGAGCGATTTACCCCTACGGGCATAAAAAACGAATCCTCCATCTGAACAAAATAAAAAGTCGGATGCACCTTCGGCACATCCAACTTTTTATGGCGCAGAGAGAGGGATTCGAACCCTCGTGGGATTGCTCCCAAACTGATTTCGAGTCAGCCCCGTTATGACCACTTCGATATCTCTGCGTATATGTTAAACTCTTTACGGAGCGTAACGACTATTAAGTTTTATCGAACGGGGCGCCCCGTCGTATAAGTGCCCCTATCAAGTTACTACGGGATTATATCATATATTTCAAAAAAAATCAACAGTAAAAACAAATAAAGCTTCCGCGCGCCGTTGCACCTTCCCTGTTGGGGAAGGGGGACCAACCGTAGGTTGGTGGATGAGGCTTTGTTGATTTCGAGGTTTTGCGAAGCAAAATCTGCCATTATTAATCATTTTAAGGTGAAATGCTATGTTAAAGATCGGATTACTTGGCTTCGGCTTTATGGGAAAGACCCATACATACGCGGTGGAAAACCTCAAGTTCTTTTACCGCGACCTGCCCTTTGAGGCGCAGATAGTAGGCGTATGCTGTGCACACCGCGAGAATGCGGAGAAGGCGGCAAGGCAGTTTGGTTTTGAGAGGGTGTATGACAGCGAGGACGAGATGATCGCCGACCCGGATATAGATATTATCGACATCTGCACCCCTAATATATACCACTACGAGACCTTAAAGAAGGCTATAAAGGCAGGCAAGCATATATACTGCGAGAAGCCTCTGTGCGTTACCTACGCCCAGGCAAAGGAGATCGCAGATATGGCGGAAGAGGCGGGAGTGCTTGGTCAGATAGTCTTTAACAACAGATTTTTAGCGCCCATTATGCGTGCCAAGGAGATAATCGAGGAGGGCAGGCTCGGCAGGATACTCACCTTCCGCTCATCCTACCTTCACTCCAGTGCCACCGATGCGGGAAGGGCTGCGGGCTGGAAGCAGGACAAGACCGTTTGCGGAGGCGGCGTGCTCTTTGACCTGGGCTCTCACGCTCTTGACCTTATCTACTACCTTTGCGGACCCTTCAAGAGCGTTACGGGACGCGGTCAGATAGCCTATCCAACGCGCCTTGGTATGGACGGAAAAGAATGGCAGACAAACGCTGACGAGGCCTTCTATATCATCGGTGAACTTGAGGGCGGCGGTATGGGCACCGTGGAGGCAAGCAAGATAGCCCCCGGCACCAACGACGATTTTCGCATAGAGATCTACGGCGAGAAGGGCGCTCTGCGCTTTGACCTGATGGATCCCAATTACCTGTATTTTTACGATAATACCGCACCTACCTCGGATATGGGGGGGTATCGCGGCTTTACACGCATCGAGTGCGTAGGCAGATATCCTCTGCCCGGCGGCACCTTCCCGGGTGCCAAGGCTCCCGTGGGATGGCTGCGAGGGCATCTGGGCAGTATGCGCTCATATCTCGACTGCGTTCACCGCGGAGTACAGCCTACTCCTTCCTTTAGGGATGCCGCTCACATCCAATGGGTGATGGAAAAGGCCTATGAGAGTGACAAGCGATGACAGTCGGTATTACGGGCGGGATCGGCGCGGGTAAAAGCTATGTTTCATCCCTTTTTGCAGATCGCGGCTTCACCGTCATCGACGCGGACGAGGTCTGCCGCGGTATCTATCACGGAGAGTGTCTTCGTGAGGTGGTGGATGCCTTCGGCGATGGCATACTCACCGAAGAGGGAAGTCTTGACAGAAAGGCTCTCGGCAGTATAGTCTTTGCTGACAGAGAGCGCCTTGATACTCTTAACAGCATTGCCCATAGGTATATAGACGCCGAGATCAAGGCGATGATAGAAGGTGCGAAGACTCCTCACGTGCTTATCGACGCGCCACAGCTTTTCGAGGCGAGGGTAGACAAAGAGTGTGATGCGGTCATCTACGTATACGCACCCGAGGGTGAGCGTATATCCCGCGTTATGGCTCGGGACGGCCTTCCCGAGGAAGAGATAAAAAAACGAATGGAAATGCAGCTTGACGACGATTTTTTTAGGTCGAGATGTGCATTTATCATAAATAACGGTGACGGCGAGGACGTCACTCTACAAGTAAACGAAATAATTAAACGTATCGGAGGATATAACAATGGCAACTAAGGCAGAAGAATTAAAGAAGAATTTATTTTTCAAGCAGGCAAATGCTTACGATAAGATGAGCGCCGAGGAGCGCACCGCTATGCACGAGTACGCAAAGGGCTACGTAGACTTTATGGCAAAGGCAAAGACCGAGCGCGAGTGTGTCTCTTATGCAGTTGAGGCGGCAAAGGCAAACGGCTACAAGGAGTACACCTTCGGTCAGGCTATGAAGGCGGGAGACAAGTTCTATTTTAATAACCGCGGCAAGAGCATCTATCTTTTCAGAATAGGCTCCGAGCCCATTGAGTGTGGTATCCGCATCTCTGCGGCGCACGTTGACTCTCCTCGCATCGACTTAAAGCAGCATCCCGTATACGAGGACGGCAATATGGGCTTTTTCAAGACTCATTACTACGGCGGTATCAAGAAGTATCAGTGGACGGCTATTCCTCTGTCCCTGCACGGCGTAGTGACTAAACTTGACGGTACCAACGTTGACTTTAATATCGGTGAGGACGAGGGCGACCCTGTATTCTACATCAACGATCTCCTTCCTCACTTAGCTCAGAATCAGATGAGCAAGGACGCTCGTGAGATAATACCCGGTGAGAGCCTTAATATCCTCATCGGCAGCGAGCCCTATCCCGACGAGGAGGCGTCCGAGCGCATCAAGCTCAATATCCTCTCTATCTTAAATGAGAAGTACGGCATCACCGAGGCTGACTTTATGTCCGCGGAGATCTCTGCAGTTCCCGCATTCCCTCCCCGCGACATCGGCTTTGACCGTTCCCTTATCGGTGCTTACGGTCACGACGACCGCGTTTGCTCCTATCCCGCTATCACCGCTATGTTTGATACCGACGATTCGGTACACACCTGTATGGCGATACTCGCCGACAAGGAGGAGACGGGCAGCGACGGAAATACCGGTATGAAGACATGGTGCTTCGTTGACATTATCAATGAGATCGCCACCGCTATGGGTGGCAATCCCAACGTAGTGCGTATGAACTCCAAGTGCCTTTCTGCCGACGTTAACGCGGCGTACGACCCCAACTTCGCAGATGCATTCGAGAAGAGAAACTCCAGCCACGTGAACGAGGGCGTGGTACTCACCAAGTTTACCGGTTCCCGCGGTAAGAGCGGCACTAACGATGCCAGTGCAGAGTTCGTAGGCTTCGTTCGCTCTATCTTTGATAAGGCAGGCGTAGTATGGCAGACTGCAGAGCTTGGTAAGGTAGACGTAGGCGGCGGCGGAACCGTTGCAAAGTATATCTCCGAGAAGAATATCGAGGTAGTTGACCTGGGCGTTGCGGTAATCTCCATGCACGCACCCTACGAGGTCATCTCCAAGGCTGACCTTTATATGACTTATAAGGCGATCGCGGCATTCAACAGATGATAGAGAAGTTAAAAGAAGCAGAAAAAAGATACGAATGGGTCTCCGAGCGCTTATACGACCCCGAGGTAAGCGGAAATCAGAACGAGTTCCGCGAGCTGATGCGTGAGCATAAGCGCCTGACCCCCATTATAGAGAAATTCCGTGCCTATACCAAGGCTCTTGACTCCTACGAAGAAGCAAAAATGCTCATGGCCGAAGCAGACAGCGAGATGCGCGAGCTCTGCGAAGAGGAGATGAAGAGCGCAAAGGCAGAGAGCGAGACCCTTTTCGAGGAATTAAAGATACTGCTCTTACCACGTGACCCCAACGATGACAAAAACGTTATCGTGGAGATACGCGGCGGCGCAGGCGGCGAGGAAGCGGCGCTCTTTGCGGGTGTGCTCTACCGTATGTACACCATGTACGCAGAGCGGGCAGGCTTTAAAACCGAGCTTATGAGCGCAAACGAGACCGGCCTCGGCGGATACAAGGAGGTATCCTTCCTTATCTCGGGCGACGGTGCGTACTCTAAATTCAAGTTTGAGAGCGGAGTACACCGCGTTCAGCGTGTGCCCGAGACAGAGACTCAGGGGCGTATACACACCTCTACCGTTACCGTGGCGGTCCTTCCCGAGGCGGAGGACGTTGAGGTGGAGTTGAATATGAGCGACCTGGAGATAGAGACCTGTAAGTCCAGCGGCGCGGGGGGTCAGCACATCAATAAGACCGAGTCCGCCATACGCATCCTCCATAAGCCCACGGGAATCGTGGTGGAGTGTCAGGATGAGCGCAGTCAGCATAAGAACAAGGACAAGGCGCTGAAGCTTTTGAAGACCAAGCTCTACGATATGGCCTTGCGCGAGCAGCAGGATAAGATAGCGGGCGAGAGAAAGAGCCAGGTAGGCACCGGCGACCGAAGCGAACGTATCCGCACCTATAACTATCCTCAGGGTCGTATCACCGACCACCGTATAGGGCTCACCCTCTACAGCCTTGAGAATTTCCTAAACGGCGATATCGGTGCTATGATAGAGGGGCTTATCACTGCAGATACGGCAGAGAAACTAAAGAACAGTCAGGCATAATGAAGACCATATTCGGAAAAGCAACAAAAGAGAATATCGAAACTGCGGCTCGCATCCTTCGGGATGGGGGTCTGGTGGCTTTTCCCACAGAGACGGTGTACGGCCTGGGCGGTAACGGCCTTATGGCGGGTGCCGCAGAGGCTATTTACGCCGCCAAGGGCAGACCGAGCGATAATCCGCTGATAATTCACCTGGCAAAGGCGGAGGACGCGGAGGAGTACGCCGTCACAAGCGACCTTTATTACCGTCTGGCAGAGGCGTTTATGCCGGGGCCCATAACGGTGATACTGCCAAAGCGTGACTGCATCCCCTATTCGGTCACGGGAGGCCTTGACACCGTAGCGGTGCGAGTACCCATCCACCCTGTGGCTCACGCTCTGATCGAAGAGGCGGGAGTGCCCGTGGCGGCGCCGTCCGCCAATCTGTCGGGCAGACCCAGCCCGACTACCGCCCAGCACGTGCGCGAGGATCTCTGTGGCAGGGTGGATATGATAATAGACGGGGGAGAGTGCGATATAGGCCTTGAGTCCACGATCGTGCGCATTGACGGTGAGGATGCTCTCACCCTCTGCCGACCGGGCGCTGTCACCTACGAAGATCTGTTAACGGTCTGCGGCACGGTGAAGCTTGACAAGGCTGTCACCGAGAAGCTGGGGGAGGGCGAGCGACCCGTGGCACCGGGTATGAAGTACCGCCATTATGCGCCAAAGGCGCAGGTGATTCTCCTTGACGGAGAGCACGGGGCGGCACTGGACTATATAAAAGAGCGTATCTCGCCCGAGGTAGGTGTTATATGCTATAACGAGGACTTAAGCGTCCTTGACGGGGTCGGCGGTGTTTCCACCATCGGCAGGATGGCGGATACCGCATCCCACGCACACGAGCTTTTCGCAGCTCTGCGTTATTTTGACGAATATCCCGAGATAAAGACCGTATATTCGTTTTTACCGAGTAAAGATGGAATCTCCCTTGCCGTATACAACCGACTTTTGAAGGCGGCAGGCTTTAATATTATAGAAGTGAGGAACTGAAGTGGCTACCAAGAGAGCATCTAAAGAAAAAGATAGGATTGTGGACGCGCCCCACGCGCCTGCAACACCTCAACCCATAACCGAGACCATAGAGAAGAACTATATGCCCTACGCCATGAGCGTTATCGTGTCTCG
>JAZQCR010000048.1:0-12945 GCA_045546375.1 Eubacteriales bacterium
GGTGCATTTGTATTAAAATTAGGGTTAGCCTTCATAAAAACACACGACACTCCTTCGGAGTGTCGTGTGTTTTTATTTCGTTAGACTCTGGAGGATTCAAAGTTTATGCCCGAATTGATAAATCCCGCTCCATACACAAAAAACCATATCCCGCCTTTGAGAGCAAAGGCGGGATATGGTTTTATTATCATCTTCTCTCCTTCAGTCGCCGCACGTTCTCGTCCACCTGCTTTTTGTGAAGTGGGTACCAAAACCACAGCACCAGACCGAGGAGGGTAAAGCCGATACCGGGCACAAGAGTAGATATATCGAATATACCGCGAAGGACCTCTCCGCTTTGCCCGAGACCCTCTATAGCGTTGCCCTCGTCATAGCCTATGGCGGTAAGCAGTCCGCCCGAGACACCTGCGGCCGCCGCCTGACCGAGCTTTCTGGCAAAGGAATAGAGCGCGTAGACGCTGCCATCCTCCCTGACTCCATTCTTCAGCTCCGAATAGTCTATAACGTCGGTTATCAGCGACCAGTTGACCATAGAGAAAAATCCAAGACCCAACCAACAAAGGAACTGAAAACCCACGTAGACCCACACGTTCTCGGGACGGAATAAAAACAGCAGAAAGCACACGAGGGCCGCAAAAAGATTTGCCACCACGCTGACCTCCGCCTTGCCGAAACGACGCACCAAGGGGCCGGAGAATACGGCGGCTACGCTCATACCGCCCATCATAAGAAGTGTAGATGCAGACTGGGCGACCTTCGATGCGTAGTAATCGGGATAAATATAATTTGCCATAGACTGCATGGTGAGCTGGGCCAAGAGCATCACTATGGATGCAACGATGATAGAGATAAGGGCGCGGTTTTCAAGGGCGCTGCGTAACATGTCGAGCACCGAGTGATCGCGAAAAAAATCATCCCTCTGCTCTACCCTGACCCTCTCTTTAGTAAGAAAATAACAGAGCAGATAGCAGATCACCGTAAGCACCGAAAAGATGCCTGCAAGCAGGGTTACCCGCTCGCCTACCAGCACCTCTCTGCCATCCACCTTTTGATAGGCAAAGAGAGGCACCGCCACGCCGATTATCATACCCGCCAACATACCGCCCATAGTACGGTAGGTGGAAAGGGACTGACGGTGGTGGGGCTCCGCCGACACAGCCGACGCCATAGAGCCGTAGGGTATATTGATAGAGGTATAAAAGA
Source organism: Eubacteriales bacterium (assembly GCA_045546375.1). Classification (GTDB taxonomy): domain Bacteria; phylum Bacillota; class Clostridia; order Oscillospirales; family CAG-272; genus CAKSEI01. The sequence continues at coordinate 1,204 of JAZQCR010000048.1, forward strand.
CCGATCCCCACAGAATATAAGTGATAAATAGGTACGCTATCTTAAAGGGCAGGGCGGCGGATGCAAGTGAACTTTGATATATCAAAAAGGAAGCCAGGGCGACCGGCACGCACATACGCAGTATCCAGGGCTTGAACTTACCGCTTTTCTTCACAGGCGAACGGTCACAGATGCGGCCCATGGTAACATCCGTTACCGCATCCAAAATGCGCGCGGTCATCATAACGATACCTACGACTCCTGCGCCCACGCCCATTACGTCCGTGTAAAACTTCATAAGTATCATAGTGGACAGAATAAAGGTGAAGTCGTTACCGAAGTCCCCGAAAAGGTATCCTAATTTATCACGCAACCCAAAGGGTCTTATCCTTTTTTCGGTCATAGCATCACTCCTGTTTTTGATTAGTATTGCCCGAAAATGAAAAAGAATACAAAAGTGCATTTTTACCGACTACATATATATAATCTGTTGACTTTTAAACTGTGTTGGAGTAAAATAAGTATGTATGCAATAACAGTCTGAAAGGAAGCTTCATATGAAGACTTTTATGGATAAGGATTTTCTGTTATCCACAGAAACCGCCAAAAAACTGTATCACGAATATGCGGCTGACCAGCCCATCATCGACTACCACTGCCACGTAAATCCCCGTGAGATCTACGAGGACAAACAGTTTTCAAATATCGCCGAGCTGTGGCTGGGCGGAGACCACTACAAGTGGAGGGTGATGCGCTCCTGCGGCGTGGACGAATACTACATCACAGGGGATGCACCCGCAAAGGAGAAGTTCTTTAAGTTTGCGGCCTGCCTGCCCCGTGCCATCGGCAACCCCATGTACCATTGGTGCCATCTTGAACTAAAGAAATACTTCGGCTACGAGGGCAACCTTTCCGCAGAAACTGCGGAAGAGGTCTGGGACCTTACCGAAAAGAAGCTGGCAGAGGGCACACTTTCCGTCCGTCAGATAATAAAGCAAAGTGGAGTATACTTCATCGGCACTACCGATGATCCCGTGGACTCCCTTGAGTGGCACAAGAAGCTCGCCGAGGACGACTCCTTCGACGTTATCGTCGCTCCTTCCTACCGCCCCGATAAGGCGGTGAATATCGACAAGGCGGGTTGGCGAGAATATATCGACACTCTTTCTTCCGTTTGCGGATATGAAATCAAGTCCTTTGCAGATATTGAGAAGGCTCTGGAGGACAGGCTGGATCACTTCGTCGCTCACGGCTGTAAGGCCAGCGACCATGCTCTGGACAGGCCCATCTGCACCATTCTTTCAAGGGAAGAGTTAGAGGACATTACCGCACGCGCCCTGAAGGGCGAGACTATCACCGAGAAGGAAGCGGAGGGCTACAAGACCGCTCTCTACATCCATTGCGGTAAGATGTACCACGCACGGGGTATGGCTATGCAGATACATTATAACTGTCTAAGAAATCCCAACAGCGTTATGTTTGCAAAATTAGGCCCTGACACGGGCTTTGACTGTATGGGTCCCGACAAGGGAGGTGTGCACTTGGCTGAGCTCCTGGACGCACTTAACCGAGAGGGTAAGCTCCCCAAGACCATCATCTACAGCCTTGACCCCACCGACAACGAGTTTATCGGCACCCTGCTCGGTTCCTTCCAGGGAACGGAAGTCCCCGGCAAGATCCAGCACGGCAGCGCCTGGTGGTTTAACGACCACAAGGTGGGGATGACCGACCAGCTTACCTCCCTCGGCAACCTGGGTGTCCTGGGCAACTTCGTAGGTATGCTCACCGACTCCCGCAGTTTTTTGAGCTACACCCGTCACGAATACTTCCGCCGCATTATGTGCGACCTTTTCGGTAAGTGGGTAGAAAACGGCGAATATCCCGACACCCCCTTCCTCGGTGAAATGGTGAAGGATATATGCTTCAACAACGCTAAAAGATATTTTAATATATAAGATATATAAGAGGTGAAAGAATGAAACTGTCATTCAGATGGTACGGAAAAGACGACCCCGTTACCCTTGAAAACATTTCGCAAATACCCGGTATGAGAAGCGTGGTTTCCGCCGTTTACGACGTAAAGCCCGGAAACGTATGGCCCGAGGAGTCACTCGCTTCCCTTAAGGCTGACTGTGAGGCTCACGGTCTTGTCTTCGACATCGTTGAGTCCATCCCCGTTCACGAGGACATCAAGCTCGGTCGCGGCAAGGTAGAGGAATATCTCGAGGCTTACTGTGAGAATATCCGCCGCTGTGCAAAGTACGGTGTAAAGTGCGTTACCTATAACTTTATGCCCGTTTTCGACTGGACGAGAACAGATCTCTCTCATAAAGCCGCTGACGGCTCCACCTCTCTCGTTATGTATATGGAGGGACTAAAGAACCTGGACCCCTTAAAGGACGACATCGACCTGCCCGGCTGGGACGCCAGCTACTCTAAGGACGAGATACGCGAACTGATCACCGCTTACGGCGAACTTGGCGAAGAGGGTCTGTGGGCTAACCTGGAGAAATTCTTAAAGAAGGTCATTCCCGTAGCGGAAGAGTGCGGCGTGCGTATGGCTATCCATCCCGACGACCCGCCCTATCCCATCTTCGGTCTTCCCAGGATAATCACCAACGAGGCTAATCTCGACCGTTTCCTCGCCCTCTACGACAGCCCTGCAAACAGCCTTTGTCTGTGTACCGGCTCTCTCGGTTGTGCCTCATTCAACGATATACCTAAAATGGTACGTAAGTATGCGGCGGCTGACCGCATAGCCTTTATGCACATAAGAAACGTTGCCCTTATGGATGACGGCAGCTTTGAGGAAAGGGCGCACCTCTCCTCCTGCGGCTCCCTCGATATGTACGAGGTAGTAAAGGCGCTTACCGATAACGGCTTTGACGGCTACGTCCGTCCCGACCACGGCAGAATGATCTGGGGTGAGACGGGCAAGCCCGGCTACGGACTCTACGACCGCGCTCTCGGTGCGGCATATATCAACGGCCTCTTCGAGGCGTGTGAAAAGGGGAAATAAAATGAAAGAAAACGTATTAAATACCGACCTCTCGGGTAAGGTGGCGGTAGTCACCGGTGCAGGCGGAGTGCTCTGCAGTCATTTTGCAAAGGTGCTGGCAAGAGCAGGCGCAAAGGTAGCGCTTCTTGACTTAAATCTCACCGCAGCTCAGGCGGCGGCAGACGAGATAGTCGCTGAGGGCGGCATAGCTAAAGCATACGAGTGCAACGTTCTCTCAAAGGAGATCTGTGAGGGCGTGGCAGAGGCAGTAAAGGCTGACCTCGGTCCCTGCGACGTGCTTATCAACGGTGCGGGCGGTAATAATCCTCGCGCTACCACCGACAAGGAGTACTACGAGGCAGGGGACGTGGACGCAGACACCAAGAGCTTCTTCGACCTTGACGAAGCAGGTGTTGAATTCGTCTTCAACCTTAACTTTATCGGTACTCTTATCCCCACCCAGGCATTTGCAAAGCAGATGCTCGGCCGCAAGGGCTGTAACATCATCAATATATCCAGCATGAACGCCTTCATCCCTCTTACCAAGATACCTGCGTACTCGGGCGCAAAGGCGGCTGTATCCAACTTCACCCAGTGGCTGGCAGTTCACTTCTCCCGTGAGGGCATCAGAGTAAACGCCATCGCACCCGGCTTCTTCTCCACCGCACAGAACGCAAAACTACTGTGGAACGAAGACGGCACACCTACCGCACGTACCGGCAAGATCCTCGCCGCAACCCCCATGGGTCGCTTCGGTGAGAGCGAGGAGCTTGAGGGAGGTCTTCTCTTCCTCGTAAACGAAAAGGCGGCAGGCTTTATCACAGGAATCGTATTACCTATAGACGGCGGATTCTCCGCTTATTCAGGAGTGTAAAAAATGGAAAAGTTTATTCCCGTAGTAGTTATCAAAGAGTTAGGCGAGACCGACAAGATCCTCTCCGCCTTAAAGAACAACGGCATCAACTGTGCAGAGATCACCTTCCGCACCGCTTGCGCGGCAGAGGCAATTAAGTACGCCTGCGAGAAGTACCCCGATATGAGCATCGGCGCAGGTACCGTTATCAACGCAGAGCAGTGCAATGCCGCTCTTGAGGCAAGAGCACAGTTTATCGTCTCCCCCGGCCTTTCGGTCGCAGTTGCAAAGATATGTAACGAAAAGAACATCCCCTACTATCCCGGATGCGTCACCCCCACCGAGATCATGCAGGCCTTAGAGCTCGGCATCACCACCGTTAAGTTCTTCCCTGCCAATATCTACGGCGGTCTTAAGGCGCTGAAGGCGCTGTCCGCTCCCTTCCCCCAGGTGAAGTTCATCCCCACGGGAGGAGTAGACAGGAGCAACATCGACGAATTTTTAGCATTTGACAAGATCGCCGCTATCGGCGGCAGCTTCTTCGTAAAAGAGGCACTCGATAAGATGGAGGAAAACAAATAATGAAAAGAGTAATAACCTTCGGCGAGCTTATGCTCCGCCTTGCACCCAACGGATACTCCCGCTTCTTCCAGAATGACCAGATGCAGGCCACCTTCGGCGGCGGTGAGGCAAACGTAGCCGTTTCCCTTGCCAACTACGGTCTTGACAGCGTTTACGTGACCAAGCTTCCTAAGCACGCTATCGGTCAGGCGGCAGTCAACTCCCTTCGCTACTTCGGCGTTGACACTTCGAAGATCGCTCGCGGCGGCGAGAGAGTAGGTATCTACTACCTTGAGAAGGGCGCCTCCCAGCGCGGCTCCGTATGTATCTACGACCGTGCTCACTCCTCTATCGCAGAGGCAAGCGCTGAGGACTTTAACTGGGACGAGATCTTCGAGGGCGCCGACTGGTTCCACTTCACGGGTATCACCCCCGCTCTCGGCGATAACGTAGCCGAGATCTGCAAGATGGCTTGCGAGGCGGCAAAGGCAAGAGGAGTAAAGATCTCCTGCGACCTCAACTACCGCGGTAAGCTCTGGAGCCGTGAGAAGGCAGGCCAGGTAATGAACGAGTTATGCAAGTACGTTGACGTCTGCATCGCAAACGAAGAGGACGCAAAGGACGTTTTCGGCATCGAGGCTGAGGGCACTGACATCTACGGCGGTAAGCTCAACCACGAGGGCTACAAGTCTGTTGCAAAGAAGCTGGCTGATAAGTTCGGCTTCGAGAAGGTAGCTATCACCCTGCGCACCTCCATCTCCGCCAGCGACAACGACTGGGCAGGTATGCTCTACGACGGCGAGAACTACTGCTTCTCCAAATCCTACCACCTGCACATCACCGACCGCGTAGGCGGCGGCGACTCCTTCGGCGGCGGCCTTATCTACTCTCTGCTCTCAGGCAAGAGCACTCAGGACGCTATCGAGTTTGCAGTTGCGGCATCCGCCCTCAAGCACTCTGTTGAAGGCGACTACAACCGCGTTTCCGTAGCCGAGGTAGAAAAGCTGGCAGGCGGCGACGCAAGCGGACGCGTACAGAGATAATTGGTGATTTAACAAAATCGTTTTTTGCCGGGACACGTGTCCCGGGAAAAACAAATAAAGTAACTATTACTCAACTAACGGTTTAGCGAAAGCTAAGCCGTTTTTTGTTTTTTTCTATTGTATTTTCAAACAGTTTGCAGTATAATGTAAATGGTATACGATATAAGAACGTACCAAGTAACTACTAAGGAGTTTAAAATGAAAAAGTTATTAGCACTTCTTCTTGCCATGATCATGGTATTCAGCCTCTGTGCTTGCGCAGACGGCGGCAAGGACAAGGACGACGAAACCGAGGCTACCGGCGAGAGCGGCGGCATCAACAAGCCCGGCATCGTTCTGCCCGGTGAAAAGCCCGAGGGCGGCGAGACTGACGATGACGCCCCCATAGCGCAGATCCCATTCAAGAACGCAACCGCAGACCTGGTGCTCAACTACGGTGTAGAGTATCCCTGTACACTGAAGTTTGACTTAGAGAAGATGACTCTCCTCTTCACCTCTACTCTTTCCGAGACCCAGACCGGCATCCTCGCTATAGACAGCGAGGGTATGTACGTGCTCACCGAGGAAAACGGCAAGGTGATCGAGAGCCACTCGGAGAAGTTCGCTGACCGTTACAACGATGCCTTCGCTAACCTGGGTCTGCCCGAGATCTCTGACGAGCAGTTAGCAAAGATCGGAACCACTATCGAGTCCTTAATAGATATGCTCTCCGGCAAGAAGGACTTCGATATGGCCGTCATCGCCGACCTTATGAAGGAATTCGGCCTTGATAAGCAGTTAGCCGACCTGTACGCAGGTATGGGCATCACCGAGGAGCAGTTCGAAAAGGCTATTCAGTCTGTTATCGACCTTCTTAACGACGAGCAGTGGCTCAAGTCCTCCTTCAACATCAACAACACTATCGTAAACGGCTCCGGCTCCTTCAGCATGAACGCTGACCTGGGCAAGGTGGCCTTCGACGTAGTCGCGGCTATCGCAAAGGAGCTTGGTCAGGAGGTTCCCTCCTTTGAGCAGGCGGGCATTCCTTCCTTACCCGTATCCTTCGCACTTCAGTTAAGTGACAATATCCCCACCAAGCTGGACGCAAGCATTGAGGTAGAGGGTCAGAAGGTAGAGCTTAACGTCACCAACAAGATCCTTGACAACGGTATCGACCTTGATGCCAAGTTAAATCTAATGGGCGTTACCGCCGAGCTGACCATCGACTGCCTGGTAACCGACACCACCCTTGATTTTGATGCGGCAGTAACCGCTATGGGTCAGAGCTTCGGTATCGCAGTTGACGGTAAGATTGACGGCGCCAGCTTCGCCCTGACTGCAGACTTGAACGCTATGGGTCAGACCATGAGGATCCTCGAGGTCACCGGAACCGTAAGCGACAGCGCCCTCTCCGTAAACTTCTCTGCGGGTCCCGAGGGCGACAAGCTCACCTTCACCCTTAACGCAGAGATGGCAGACGGCAAACCCTCCAAGATCACTTTCGAGGGTGAGGTATCGGGCGATAAGATCTCTGTTACCGCAGATCTCTATGACTACGATAACACCTCCTTCGACATCTCCGACATAAAGGATAAGGCTACTGCAGGCACCGCAGGTGTTGACGCTTAACTTCAACTAAATACATAATCCCCGACGCAATGTCGGGGATTTTCATATTGCAAAAAAAGTGATTATTTGGTATACTATAGTGCGAGCATTCAAACCATAAAAACCAAAGAAAGAAGAATAAAATGAACAAGGTATTAAAGCTATTCTTGACCTTTTTCAGGATCGGCGCATTCACCTTCGGTGGCGGGTATGCCATGATACCTCTGATACAGAAGGAGGTAGTGGACAACGAAGGGTGGTTAGAGGAAAAGGACATCCTCGATATCATCGCCATTGCAGAGTCCACCCCCGGACCTATCGCCATTAATTCCGCCACCTTCGTGGGCTACAAGGTAGCGGGAGTCTTAGGCTCTGCGGCGGCGACCCTGGGCGTAGTGCTTCCCTCTTACGTTATCATCCTGGCTCTTTCCTTCGTCCTTGACCGCTTCGGCGATTTGGAGATCGTAAAATACGCCTTTAACGGTATCCGCGCAGGTGTGCTTGCTCTGATCCTGAAGGCCCTCTTCGGAATGTACAAGTCCTGCCCCAAGAGCCCCTTCTCATATATACTCATGGCACTTTCCTTTATCGCGGCGGCGCTTGCTCCCATCATCGGATACAGCACTATCTTCGTTATCATCGGCTGCGGCGTGACGGGTATCGTCTACTCCGCTATCGCTAAAAGGAGGATGGCAAAATGATATTACTCATCCTCTTTGCAACCTTTTTTGAGATAGGCGCATTCACCTTCGGCGGCGGGTACGCTATGCTGCCCCTTATCCGTGAAAAGGTACTTGAGCACGGCTGGATGGAGCTTGAGCAGTTAGTGGACTTCATCGCTGTCAGCGAATCCACCCCCGGCCCCTTCGCCATCAATATGGCCACCTACGTAGGCTCTGTTATGGGCGGCCGCGAGCTTGCGGGTATCCTCGGCGGTATTCCTGCCGCTATGTTGGGCGCCGCCTGCGCCACCCTCGGCGTAGTGCTTCCGTCCTTTATCATAATACTGATAGTAGCCCAGTTCTATGAGAAATTCAAAGAAAGCTCACTTGTGAAGGGCATGATGAGCGGACTCCGTCCCGCCGTCATCGGTATGATAGGAGTCGCCCTCTTAAGCATGGTCAAGACCGTGTTCTTCCCGAACGACGCCATCGAGCTTGCGGTGCTCACCACGCCCGATTTTTGGGTGTATTTAGCCACCTTTGCCCTTTGCGCAGTTCTTGCCTTTAAGAAAAAGCATCCTATCCTTATAATCGCAATTTCCGCCGTTGTAGGCATTGCCTTCGGGTATATAATGTAAAAAAAGGCCTTACGTTCACACGTAAGGCCTTATCTTATTTCATCAGCTCTTCAACTGCCGCTCTCGAGGTCGCGCCGTCGCCAGTGATCAGCATAAATGCATACTTGCCGTCACGGTAGACCTGTGCATCCTCGATGGTCTTCTCAAAGTTAGCGTCGTAGAAGCCCTTGTCACCTGCCGCCATGGTATCTATCCTGCGTTCAAGCACGTCAAGGAGCTTTTCTGCATTCTCTGCGCTGTCCGCCTTGAAAACCGCTACCTCGTAGGTAACGTAGGCGTAGGGCAGGTAGAGCACGGCGTAATCGACAAGAAGCTCATATTCGGGGCAGTCCTCGAAGTCCTGGTCTGCCCACAGAGCCATTTCAAGTGCGTCGAAATTATCCTCGGAGGGCAGGTAGGTGTCCGAGCCGTCGAGACTTCCGTCCTCGCTGAAATGCACGGCGTTTACAGCCGCCCACATAAGATCCTCACAGGACACGTTAACGTCGGGGGTATTCTCTTCGGTAGCGGGCTCGGTGCTCTCGCCGTTCTTGGCGCCGCAACCGCCAAGGCACATAACAAGTGCCAGTAAAATCAATAGTATTCTCTTCATTATCTTCTCACCAAAGTAGCATTTTCGTTCTCGGTCATAACCTTTAAGAGGTTACGCTCGGACACGATGTAAATTACGTAATCGGGCTTACGGGCAGTAAGCTCGTTCTCATAGATACCGTAGTTATGGCTTGACTGCCACCATACCTTCGAGAAGCGCTCGTTGACCATATCGTAAGCAGGGCAGGAGAAGGAATCACGGACGATAAGCGCCGTGGGAAGTCCCTCACCGTTGGGGTTTACCACGGTGGCCTTATGAGAGTTGCTGTCTCCGCTAACGTAGGTGCTCTTACTGCCGCGGTATACCGAATCAATGGTCTTCGTAGGTGTCTCTAAAGAGTAGAGGGTAGTAAGCTCGGAGATGCCCGTAACCTCGGTCTCTCCCGTTCTTCCCGTATAGGAATAATCCTCAAAGCCGTTATAGTCTCCAAAGGAGAACAACGCGTCGCCACCCCACATGGTAGTAGTATAGAAGCCCATCTCCTCCATAGTATGAGGCTTCGCCGCAGGGAACTTACCGCTGATATAGGTCATCATCTCGGAAAGAGCGAGATAAGCGCCGTAGGTAGTCCAGTGGGAGTCGGTATTATGGTAGACCTTGTAGCCGTTACCGTCGTCCTTGTTCTCGATAAAGGTATCGAGAGGATAAATGACCTTGGCACCGCAGGCGGTGGCAATGCTCTCAAAGGCCTCGTAAAGGGTCTGTCCCTCTGCCTTGGGGTATTCCTCGGGAAGACCCTCGGCGTAGACGGTGGCAGAGGAAGGAGCAACGAGATAAATGAGCTCAGCATCGGGATTAGCCGCCTTTACGGCCGCTACGTTCTCGGAGATATTCTTCTCCGCCCTTGTCATTACGGAATCGGTAACGGGATCGGACTTGGAGTATGCCAGCACCGCGCTGTAGAAATGCATACGGCTGTCGTTACAGAAAACGGGCATATACTCGTCTGACTCCATCATATTGACCATTTCTTCGTATTCCACAGAGCAGGAAATCGCCTCGGAGACGCCGCCCTCGTAGTTTGCGACTACCGAAAGCTCGGTGTCAGCATCAAACTTCACCTGTCCGAGGAAATATCCGCTTGCACGGTCGGGGATGATCTCGGTGGTATTCCCCGCCGTATCGGTAACGGTGATGCCCACACACTCCGCCTTACAAAGTCCGCCGATGATATTGATGCCGGTGGCAACTGCTGCGTTTACAGTCACGTCAGGTTTGGGAAATTCTCCCTCATCCTCGGTGGGCTCCTCGGTGGGCTCCTCGGTGGGGGCTTCACTGGGCTGCGCAGTAGGCTCTTCCGTTTCGTTTACCGAAGCGGTAGTGCCGTTATCTGCCTTTTCGGTTGGAGATACGCCCTTACTGCAGGAGACGCATCCTATACACATTATTAACGCTAATAAGATAAGTAATACTCTTTTCATTTTTTCACCTCAGGGATGTAATGGCAGCATACTGATTATTCATCATAACCTTTAAAAGATTACGCTCGGAAACCACGTAGATAAGATAATCGGGGCGAGCCTCCTCAAGTGCAGAGGAAGAAACGCGGTAGTTACCCGACTCCCGCCACCAAACGGTGGAGAAGCGGTCGCTCAGCATATCGAATATAGTACATCCGAAGGAATCGCGCATTACCATAGCCGTGGGGAGCCCCGCGCCGCCGTTTGAAACGGTGGTCACATCACTGTTGCCCTGGTCTATGTAAACGCTTCTGTTATTGCGGAATATGCCGTACAGGGTGTTGGTGCCGAACTTCTTTTCATATAATGGCGCCAGCTCCTTCATCTTCGTGTTGGAGGTCGCACCGTTCCATGAGGAACCCCTCTGTATCTTGTCAAAGCCCATTCCGTCGGGGAATGAGAAGAGAGCGTCGCCTGCGTACATCTCTTGATTATAGAACTTCATCTCCGCAACGGTCCTGGGCTTTGCCTTTGGAAACTCCTTGCTTATATGGTTCATAAGGTCGGAAAGCGCCCAATATGCGCCGTAGGTGGACCAATGGGAATCGGTGGTGTGATAGATCTTAAAGCCGTCATTTTTATGCGCGAGCATGGTGTCCAGAGGATAGATGACCGTAGCGCCGCAGTCCTCTGCAACCTTCTTGAACGCCTGATACACCGTCTCGCCCGTAGCCTTCTTATATTCATCCGGAACGGTCTCGGGGTATACCCACGCGGAGGAAGGTGCAACGAGGTATATTACCTTGGCTCCCACGGCATTTGCCTTGCTTACCGTACTTGATATATTCTCCTTGGCAGCGGACTTTATACTACTGTCCACCTTGTTGGACAGGCTGTAGCAAAGCAGTGCGGAGTAGAAGTGCATACGGCTGTTCTTGGAGAATACGGGCATATACTCGTCCGAAGTCATATAGTCCGGCATAGACGAGCTATAGCCGACCTTCTGCGTGACAGCGGCGGAAAGCTCCTTGCCCTGCTGCTTACACTGAATGCTTACGTTTGTGCTCTTCGTATATTTTACAGTACCTATAAAATAGGATTTACTGCTGCCCTTATCGGGATAGATATCCACGGTGGTGACGTTATTGCCGCTTACTCGCAGATACTCGGTATCAATAGGGCAAGAGCCCGCTACCACCATCTTTCCGGGGCCGACCTGAGTGCAGAGGGTCACCGTAGGGGCACTGCTCTGAGGCTTTGCCGGCTCGGTGGGCTTTTCAGTAGGCTTTTCGGTAGGCGGCTCAGTAGGTGCGGGAGGCTCGGGCTCAGTGGGCTTTTCAGTAGGCTTTTCCGTCGGCTTCTGAGTTGGCTTCTCGGTGGGCTTCTCGGTGGGCCTCTCCGTAGGCTTCTCGGTAGGAGTCTCGGTAGG
>JAZQCR010000049.1:0-20074 GCA_045546375.1 Eubacteriales bacterium
GAAGCGGTGTAGGTGGTGGTGAGCGCACCTGCTGCGAGAGAACCGTGAACGGCACCTGCTGCACCTGCCTCAGACTGCATCTCCATTACGTTGACCTTCTCGCCGAAGATGTTACGGGCGGGAGCACCGGTAATGCCCTTATCGGTAGCACTCCAAGTGTCGGTCACCTCAGCCATAGGGCTGGAAGGAGTAATGGGGTAAATAGCGGCAACCTCAGTGAACGCGTAGCTGACGTGCGCGGCGGCTGTGTTACCGTCCATGGATATTTTCTTTCTTTCCATGATTTTCCTCCGTTTGTATATTTTAATAAATTTTTTATATTTCTTTGTGAATATTTTCACACGTATTTATTTTAGCACTTTTTTTGTCAAAAGTAAAGGGATTTTACTAACAAAATACTTGCAAATCACGACCATTTAAGGTAAAAGCGGGAAAAGCGGCGCAGATTTATTATAATCATGCAGAGAACCGATCGCATCGCCTCCATAGGGGGAGATGTCGCCGATAGGCGACAGAGGGGGCAAAAAGGTTCTCTGCACTCTCCAAAAGCTTTTAAAAAAGAAAAATGACTTGGGAGAAAGATATTTTAAAAAGCAACATCCCAAGCCTTCTCCGGCGGAGAAGGTGTCGCAGGAGCGCTTGCACGACTGTGACGGATGAGGAGATCACAATCTGCTCAAACTTCGCTCTCCTCATCCGCCTCGCATCCGCTCGGCACCTTCTCCGCTGGAGAAGGCTAAAGCGGTGCTCGTCACAAAGAGCTAAACGGCAAAGTGTGTCCACGAAAAAAGGACTCTGCCTTCAGACAGAGTCCTTTTGATTATTTTGATTATAATTCACGCATTCGCACGGATGATAGCTGCAACGGCATTTAGATCAAGCTGGTCAATGATGCCGTCGTTATTTAAGTCCATAGCGTCAAAGAAACACTCGGACAGGTCGAACTTACCGCTGATGCCACCCTGCGCGATATACTGTGCAGATAAGGTCATATCGATAATATTGACTACATTATCGCCGTTAGTGTCGCCCGATTCCACTGCAGGTATCTCCTCATATACAGTTTCGGAGCAGTTCTTACATACACCTTCCTTTGAGCCAATATGTTCTGTAGTCGGCGCGGTAATAACTGTCCATGCAAAGTCATGTTCCTTCAAAGTGCTTTCATAGTCAATAACAATATCTTCTCCGGCACATTTTTCACACACAGCAGTCATCGTACCGTATTCGGTACACGTAGAATCATTGTTTGAAGTATACTCACCATAATTATGCATTAATACACATTCAACTCCATAGGCGGCGCAGTTACTAATAAAGTACCTGCGAACAATTGGTCTCCTGCACTCACAGAATACCTGCAACGTCTTAGGACATCCATAAAAAGTGTACTCATCCATCTCCGGGCGTATATAATCGCACTCAAATACAACACTGATTAAGCTAGCACAATTATAAAATGCACTCGTGCAATCTAAACTGGATTCCCAGCTTTTAACGGTCGCCGATGTCAAACTGGTACAATTCGAAAAAGCACCTTTCATCGTTGTTACAGTTTCCGGTACCTCAACATGCCTCAAATTCAAACATCCGTTAAAAGCTGAGTCTAAATACTGGACATTATTTGGTAAGTCTATCTCCTCTAAACTTGTACAATCAAAAAACGAAGCACCCATATCAACAATGCTGTCAGGAAGAGTAACACTATTTAAATTTGTGCATCCGCCGAAGGTTCCCAAAATACTTGTGACTCCATCCGGAACTTCTACGCTCGTCAAACTTGTGCAATAAGCAAAAGCAGAGTTTAAAGATGTTACACTTTCAGGAATAGTAATTTTGGCAAGATTTGAGCATTTTTCAAATGTATAACTTAATCTTTCCACTCCCTCAGGAATGGTGATTTGGGTAAGACTTTCACATCCGAAAAAAGTCCAGTCTAATTCGGTTATACCTTTAGGTATGTTTACAGTTTTTAGATTCGTACAACCGCGAAATGCTTCTGACATGTATGTCACGCTATCGGGTATATATATGCTTTCAAGCCTAGTGCAGTCGTAAAACGCAGCCTTTAAAGATGTTACGCTTTCAGAAATAGTAATTTCGGTAAGGCTTGAGCAACCTTTAAATGCATAGTTTAAGGATTTCACTCCTTCAGGAATAGCGACTTTTGTAAGACTTTCGCAGCCATAGAAAGTAGAATCCAATTCAGTTACACCTTTAGGTATATTTACGGTCTTCAAGTTTGTACAACCGCGAAATGCTTGTGACATATACGTCACACTATCAGGAATATATATGCTTTCAAGGCTGGTGCAATTGTAAAACGTTCCTATTAACGATGTTGCACTTTTAGGAATTGATACTTCACTAAGATTTGAGCAGCCCTCAAATGTCCGCCCTAAAGTTTTCACTCCTTCAGGGATGGCAATTTCAACAAGGCTTTCACATCCATAGAAAGTAGAATCCAATTCCGTTACACCTTTAGGTATATTTACGGTCTTCAAGTTTGTACAACTACTAAATGCATGACTGCCAATACCAAGCACACCTTCCGGAATACGGACACTCTCTATACCATCGCAATCTTCGAAAGCACTCCCAGAGATGTACTTGACTTTTTCATCCATAATTGTATCCGGAATAACTACATCCGTTTCATTTCCAACATACTTTTGGATTACTACATATGCATCATCCTCCATGTATGTTTCTATGTATACCTCATATGGTAGTACAGTAACCTTACAGCTGCCTTCAACTCCGTTTCGGGACGTTGCCTTAAGGTATGCTACCCCCGGCTTAACTGGTGTTACCTTTCCCGTGCTTGAGTCTACTGTAAAAATCGATGTATCAGAACTGGAAAAAGTAAAGCCTTTATTTTCCGCTATAGCAGGAGAATACCCGGGCATTACTACAATTGAATAACCAAATGCTATATCAAAATCATCCATACTCACCTTTCGAATAGGTGCAGGAATAACATTGATTTTGCATTTTCCTTGTACGCCATTTCCGGATGTAGCAATAACATATGCTGTTCCAGTGCTTACCGGTGTGATCCATCCGCTTTGCTTATCAACGGTAATAATCGATGTATCTGACGAAGAATATGTTAGTCCTGTTCCGGCAGTCGCATTAGAGGGTGATGTGTATGCTGGGATTTTCACCTGACAATCCAATTCCAAATCATAACTACTATGCAAAAAATATACACTATTTACGGCAATCTCAGTAGAACCTGGGCCGCTTGATCCGCCGGAGCCACCATAAGCTTTCACTTCAAGCATACTATGATATGTAAATTCACCAAAAATACGCAATAACCGTTGCACTTCTTCATTAGTCCATGAATTTCCAAACCCCACTGACTGCATAAAAATACTTATTCCATCGAGATCAGATGCACTCAGCAACTCATATGTGCCCATCATCAATTCCAAATAGTCATGACCCCTGTTATTTACATATGTAACATAGTACCCATATGCCTTAGCTGTATTTGATGACGTTATATAAAAACAACTATTAATTGCCGCTTCAACCGCAAAAACAAAATTCTCCACTTTTCCCTTTACATCCAAAACCGTCTGATAACCGGACATTGCAAGATCAATATTGGTAACCACTTCATCTGAATCAAATTCAAATGCATAGTACAGAATTTTTTTAATTTTCGATTTTATGTTTCCAAGAGCTTCGTTAGCTACATCAGCACCAACATCGGGATTATCGCCTATTTTACTCTGTAACATATTAATAAGATTGTCTGCAGATATAGTGGCTATACTTCCCGAACCAGCCATATGATTATTTACAAAAGTTTTAGCTGTAAGCAAAAACGCCGACTGTGCATAAATATACTCATCAGTTCCTTTTGTAAGTCTTCCTGTCAAATACCTGAATATATCATCCATATTTTTCATTTCATTTGTTACCTTATCAGGAGCAACATTATATATGAAACCTATAAATGATTGTGCCATCTCATCACTCATAAATGTAAGCTCATCAGTATATACATCGGAAAAATCGACGGCAACTGATCCTGTTGGTACAGCAATAAATACTGATAATACCGTTACAAACGACATAATCAATGAAAACATACGCTTTACATTCATCTTTACATAAAACCTCCAATATCAAAAAGCGTGCAGCCGAAGCTACACGCTAAAAACGCACAGCTCCTTTTGTTGCTACACAAATTCTCACATCCAGAGGCGTATGAAAAACAGGGCCTGCGTTTTTAATCAAAAAACGCACGCCGCCGAAATGTTATTAATTTTGTGTAGCAGAAAAATTATAGCACAGGCCAACCTTAAATGCAAGAGGATGGATAAATATTGCAAGAACTGTATTTAGTTCCCTTGACAAACGCCCTAAAAGCGTTATAATTAAGTCAAGAAAACATCGAGAGGTGCAAAATGGATATTTCAAAGATAGATAAAAATTTCGCTATAGAGTCCACCCTGGACTTAGAGGGGCTTAAGTGGCACAATGCGGCAGAGGCGCCCGTTAAAATTTACGGTGCCACCTCGGTCAACCCCTATTGCCGTATGCCCGCAGAGGTGGCGGAGACGGTGAGCCCCGGTGTGGCGGCTCTCGCCTTTAACACCGCAGGCATCCGCGCACGCTTTCGCACCGACTCCCCCTATATCGCCATCAACGTAAAGTGGGAATACTTCTCCCCTATGAACCATATGCCCACTTCGGGCTCATCCGGCTTTGACATCTACAAGATCAACGGCACAGAGCAGTTCTACTGCGCAACCTACGTGCCTCCGCACGGCCCCGCAACAGGCTACGAAGGCGTTTACCGCACGGACGGAAAGATGCACGAGTACCTGCTGAACTTCCCCCTTTACAACAGAGTCAGCGAGCTGTACATCGGTATCAAGGAGGGCTCGACCTTAGAGGCAGGCGGTGAATACTCAAACGAAAAGCCCGTTGTCTTCTACGGCTCCTCCATCACCCAGGGCGGCTGCGCCGACAGACCCGGCGTGTGCTATCAGAACTTTCTCTCTCGCGCCCTTGACATGGACTACGTCAATCTCGGTTTTTCCGGATGTGCAAAGGGCGAGGACACCATGATAGAATACCTTGCCGGCCTTGATATGAGCGTTTTTGTGTGCGACTACGACCACAACGCGCCAAATGCCGAGCACTTAAAGGCGACTCATTATCCTCTCTATAAGCGGGTAAGGGAAAAGCACCCGGACATTCCCTACGTCATAATCAACAAGCCCTCTTGTGAAAGGGACGGCGTACGTACCGCAGTATGCTTCGAGACCTACGCCAGGGCCATCGAGGAGGGGGACAAGAACGTTTACTTCGTTGACGGCACCTCCTTCTTCGCAGGGGACGAGGCGGACGCCTGCTCGGTGGACGGATGCCACCCCAATGCTCTCGGTTTCTACCGTATGGCGCAGGGCATGCTGCCTACCCTCAGAAAAGTACTGAAATAACAGAAAAAGGGACTTCCGACGGAAGTCTCTTTTTTACAGCCTTGACAAAAGTTTCAAATGCATTATAATTAAGTCAGTAATATAACGTGAGGTTAGTTATGGATATTTCAAAGATCGATAAAAATTTTGCCGTAGAGTCCGACCTTAACTTAGAGGGACTTACGTGGCACAGTGCGGCAGAAGCACCCGTTAAAATATACGGCGCGACATCTCTTGCCCCCTATCACCGTATGCCCGCAGAGGTGGCGGAGACGGTGAGCGCGGGCGTTGCCTCTCTTGCAAAGAGCACCGCGGGCATCCGTGCGCGCTTCCGCACCGATTCTCCCTATATAGTCATCAACGCAAAGTGGGACGCGAAATCTTCGCTGACTCAAATGACGGCCATGGGCACCTCCGGCTTTGATATGTACTTAGCAGACGGAGAAACACAGACCTACTGCAAATCCTTCGTACCTCCCCCCTCCCATGAAAAAGGCTATGAGGGACTTTACAACACCGACTGTCAAATGCACGAGTACCTGCTGAACTTCCCCCTTTACAACAGAGTCAGCGAGCTGTACATCGGTATCAAGGAGGGCTCGACCTTAGAGGCAGGCGGTGAATACTCAAACGAGAAGCCCGTCGTCTTCTACGGCTCCTCTATCACCCAGGGCGGATGCGCACCAAGACCCGGAGTGTGCTATCAGAATTACCTTTCCCGCGCTCTTAATATGGACTACGTCAACCTGGGCTTTGCAGGAAACGCAAAGTGTGAGGACAACATTATAAAGTATCTTACGACCCTTGATATGAGTGTTTTTGTGTGCGACTACGATCACAATGCACCAAACGCCGAGCACTTAAGGGCCACCCACTATTCTCTATACAAGCAGGTAAGGGAAAAGCACCCCGATATACCGTATATCATCGTCACCAAGCCCGACTTCTGGCCTGGGGACGAGAAGCGGCGCGCCGCCTGCTTCGAGACCTACGCCAGGGCCATCGAGGATGGGGACACCAACGTGTACTTTATTGACGGTGCGTCCTTCTTCGCAGGGGATGAGGCGGACGCCTGCACGGTGGATGGATGCCACCCCAATGCTCTCGGTTTCTACCGTATGGCGCAGGGCATGCTGCCTACCCTCAGAAAAGTACTGAAATAAGTAAAGGCTTCGGATCACTCCGAAGCCTTTGTTATTTCTTGATCTATTAAGTACATATCCGTCAGGTTGACATATCCGTCGCCGTTAACATCGCAGAGGTAACCGCCGTTGCCTTGGGTAGAGCCTTCGCGAATGCGCTTCGCATCCTCCGAATCGATGCTACCGTTCATATCCGTATCGTAAGAGGAGATCAGCTTGTGAGCCTCTGTGAATATCTCCTTTCTCTCGTCACGGTACCTGGTGGAGTCCCTCATCTCGAACTCTGCGTCCAGTATAACGGCGTGCTCCCTTGCGTTTTTCGCCTCTATGCGGTAGCGGTACGTCCCTGCAGGAAACTGCTCAAAGTATGTGGTCTCGTCTATTTCGGCGATACTGAAGGAAGAACCCTTTATGGGTATCTCGCCGCCTGACACGACCTTGCCCTCGCTGTCTATGATGCTTACCGAAAGGTAGGTAAAGGCGCCTCCGCGTGAGGTGACCGTTCCGCTCATGGTGAAGCCGTGTCTGCACATCCAGACCTTGGGTACGGATATGCTCTCGCAAACGAATGTGGAGTAGTTTCCTCTCTTCTCGGCATCAATTGCCTTGACCCATTTACCGCCGTCCACCTTCAGCCAGCGTTGACCGTAAGCATCGGTGTGCGCTCCCCGCGCGGATAAGACCGTGCCTGCATCCACAGGCTCGATGACGGTATAGGCATCGGGCACCTCAAGAGGTGTCGTACGCAGTGTACAGCCCTCTTTTGCGATATATTCAGAATAAACGGTCTCATCGGGATGAAAGCCTACCGTCTCGGCTCCCTCGAAGTGCACCGCACCTATCATAGGGCCGCTTGACTGATCATAGACAGAGACGAACTGGTCTATGGGACGCTTTATTATCTTGCCCGCTTCACCCAAAATACTGTCAAAGGTATCGGTATAATAGACGTTGCCGTCGCGGATGCACCAAATATAAAGCACGTGGCCCTCCGCCGTCCACTTTCCGTTGCCCTTCTGCCAGCTGACCACCACATTATAGATGGGGTGTCCGCCGTAATCGGAGACCAGGTCGTAGATAGCCTGCTCGCCGGGATACTTCACCTGAGTATAGCCGCTTTTGGTGACGGCACCTTCGTCTAAGTCATAAAACCACTTGTTCCCGTCATCGTAGGCACTTGAATACTTACCCTTATACCAGTATCCGACGTCATTGTACCTGAGCTGATCGCTGGTCCACGCGGCGCATCCGCCGTCGAAATAACCGTCGTGATGCACCACCTTGAGTATATCCTCACACTTCTTCATCAGCTCGTCCTCCCATTCATATAGGGAAAGACCGTCGACGGGCACCGAATAGCAGGGCAGGGCACCCAAAAGAAGCGTGAATATCAGCAATAAAATCAAAAATCTTCTCATTTTTCGTTATCTCTTCCACAAAGAAACTTCACGGCGCGCTCAGGGCTGTCCTTGGCGTTGCCCCAGGGCTCTGCGTCATAGCGGTAATCAAATTTTTTACAAAACCATGATACGTCCTCGGAGAGGGCATCGAAATATCCCATAGTCACCTTCTCTGCAGAAGCGTAAAACTCGGGATACACCTTACCTGAGAGCTCCTTTTTAGCGACCTCTAACAACCTCTTGTAATGAGGCAGGCAGAAATAAGGCTGCTCGGCAAACTTGGCGCGGAAGTCCTTGTCCTGCTCCCAAAGCCATACGGCGTTATCGTACATCTTGGCAAAGGATGCCTCTACCCTCTCACAGATATAGCAACTGTCCGAGAGCTTTTCTATTCGAAAGAGCGCCGCATTTCCCTTATTCTTGGGCTTGAGAGCGGCTAAAGGACCGTCCTTCATATCCGAGCGCAGCTCCGCCAGGTGGCTCTCAAGCATCAGTGCAAGGCCGAGACGGTTTTTGGCACCCAGCATACGCTTAAAGTGCAGTCCGCAGAAGCCGGAGGCATTGGTCTTGATGCGCACGTCGGGCTCCATCATGGATGCGCCCAAAATAAGGTCTATCTCGTTTGCCGCCAGCTTTTCGCTTAAGGTGCAGAAGGGGCAACCGCAGGAGGGGTCGGCCTTGCTCTCGTCAAAGGCCTCGTTTATAGGTATTGTGTAAATTTTTTCAAGCATTGATTTTCTCTTTCGGATAATGTATAATATCCCTATGAAATATGAAAGAACAAACGGCGGCTTTGCCGTATACGACTATGAATACTTTGACCCTGCGCAGTCCTTTGACTGCGGTCAGTGCTTCCGCTTCGAGCGTGAGAGCGACGGCACCTGGTCAGGGGTGGCACGGGGTGTTTTCTTCGGAGTAAAGGCTCGGGGGGATCATCTTTTCATCCGTTGCGACAGTGAAAAGGAGCTGACCGAGGTCATACTTCCCTTCCTCGCCCTGGATACGGACTACTCACTAATACGTGAGGATATAAAACTGCGCTTTAAGGGGGACCCCACCATGGACGCCGCAATGGCACTTGGCTCGGGTATACGCATACTGCGTCAAGAGCCCTGGGAGGCGCTGTGCTCCTTCATCATCTCACAGAACAACAACATCCCGAGAATAAAGAAGATAATCGAGACCTTATGTACGAAGTACGGACAGCACCTACCCTGCGGCAGATACGCCTTTCCTACCCCCGAAGCTCTGAGGGATGCAGGCGTTGACGCGCTCTTTGAGTGCAGAACGGGTTTCCGCGCCAAGTACATATATGACGCCGCCTGCAAGGTAAGCGACGGCACCCTGGATCTCTCTGCCGTCATGGCTCTGCCCACCGCGGATGCCGATGCGGCTCTACAGTCGGTAAAGGGTGTGGGCGCCAAGGTCTCTGCCTGCGCTCTGCTCTTCGGTCTTAATAAGACCGACGCTTTCCCCATCGACGTGTGGATGAAGCGCATCATCGATAAGTACTACGGCGGAACCCTTGACGTGCCATCACTTGGAGAGTACGCGGGCATCGCACAACAGTATCTATTCTATTATATCCGCTCTATAGAGATACCCGGTTGACCGCCGGGTATTTTTCATTCTATTATGAAGTCTCCGAAATATGCAGGCTGGTGGAAGGAGGGCTTCTCGGTCTTTACCTCGCTCCACATACCGAAGTGTACCACCTCGCACTGATCGCCGCACTTATAGAAGTTACCGTGGAAGACGGCACCGCGCGCAAGCTCCTTACCCGTTACGTCAAGTACGTTCTTGGGGGTAAGGGTAAGGGTCAGCTCCCAGCGGTCGTCGTATATCTTCGCTTCGTCGTAAGGGATCTCGGTAAACTTATCGATGCTTCCCTTCTCATCGCCCTTACGAAGTGAGGTGTGCTGAGTGCCCAGGGCGTTGAACTCAAAGTTAGCGTAGTTCTCGGGCACGTCACCCGCAAAGAAGAATTCCATGCAGGAATCGTTGCACACGTCGTCCATAAACTCGGTGAGGGTGGCACGGGGGGCCTCCTCGTGACAGGTGAGCTTCACCACAAGGCCGGTGTCGGCCGCGTAAACGCCGCGGGCATAGGTGAGAGGCTGATACTTATCGTAGCCCCAACCGAACTTGTCTACCATGGCCTTGGGAACCTCATCCCAGTTAACGTCATTCAGCTTCTCATAATACTTAAAGGTGTAAGTCATTTTTTCTTCCTCCGTGGTTTTGGAAAATGCAAATAATCTTGATAAAGCGTAACCGCCCATGGCGATCTGCAGGCAAAGGATCTCTACCTCAAAGCCCGTTTCCGCAGTAAAGGAATAGACCGTCATAGGCACGCTGTAGGTGCAGGCGAAAAACACCGTAGCGAAGGCGCAGGCGAAGTACACGCCACGCTTGCCCTCTACAGCGTGGTATCTGCACTCGCAGATAAGGAAAAGCACCAGCACGATGGTAGTGATGATGTGATAGATACGGCTGCCCGAGGTAATGGCGTAGGACATATCGAAGTAGACCGAAAGCGCCTTGCATATCCCATAGACGCATCCGCCTATACCGAGAAGAGTGCTGACTATATAATTCGGCTTCTTCACAAAAGCGGTATACAGAAAGTATGCCACGAAGGGCACCGCAAAAACGATAGAGCAAACGTAGACCGCTGTCTCCTGAACGGTGGGAGCGAGGCTCGAAATACCTTTAAGAGCGGCAAAGGCGGCATCATCAAGGCAGAATAAAGCCGCCAAAAGGCCGAAGAACAGCACGCCGTAGTTTCGCTCGGGAAGGGTATCCCCTTCCTTCTTCAAAAAGAAGACGGAAGCAATGCAAAGTGCGGCACCGATAACGGTCACTATACTGAGGATAACGGTAAGCGGTCCCTCAATATATAAGCGCTTGTCCGCCTCGTACGCGGTATTCAGCGTGATAAACTGAATGATCAGTCCCGTCACCGACAGTATCATAGTGGCGAGGAACAAGACTCTGTCCTTAGTTCTCATATTAGCTCCTTATAACGGTCGTAGCCGTAAAGTAAATTTATTATATCAAGAAGTGCGTTTGCGGAGATATTGGTTGGAAGGCCAAGCTTTGTGCAAAAATCACGCCTTTTTTCGGCTGAGCCCTCGCCCCCCGACAGTCCGTCGGCATAAAGGTCCGCCTTACTGACAGCGCGAAGGGGTCTATACTCTGCATCTGCCGTAAAGGGCGCAAAAAGCGCTCTTATAATATCCGCCTCTATTCCCTCAACGCCCAACAGTCCTTGGGCGGAAGGCTCGCTCTTTCGCTTTTCCTTGCCTTCCTTTTCGGGTACGTAAAGGTGGATGAGCTTATCGGCAGGAAGTACGCTCGTAAGGTATGACCTTATCTGCAGTCCCGCTCCGTCGGGGTCGGTAAGCACTATGACCTTTTCTCTTGAGGCTATGGCGCGTATCAGCGCCTTTTTTTCTTCAGACTTATATACTCCGAAGCCGTCGGTGGCGATCACCGTGGCATCGATTATTGAATCCAGCTTTATCTTATCGTATTTACCCTCGACTATAACGGGGTACTTGACTATAGGACGCTTCATTGGGATATCACCAGTGAGGCAAGCACCTCGAAGGAATCGAGAGGCGTGCTCTTAAGCTTTAAGTCCGCCTCCTCGCAGGCCTTAAGGGCGCGGCTGACGTAGTCGGCACTCTTGCCGCGCAGGGCGCGCTGATAGAGCTTCACCTTGTAATCCCCCGACATACGCATGGCCTTTGCTATCTCGGCGGAGCTCATACCCGCCTCGCCTAAGGTCTGTATGCGGTAAAGGTCACCGTACACCGCGGCTATACTGCCAAGGATATGCGTGGTCTTTTGCTTTTTGGCAAACATATCCTTCAGTATCTCGTATGCTCTGCCCTTGTCGCCGTTTAAGATGGCGTTGGCAAAGTCAAAGGCGGCTATCTCATCTATGCGACAGCACACGCGGTGTATATCGTCACGCGAAAGCTGCTCTCTGCCGTGAGCCTTCAGATAAGCGCACAGCTTGGTTATCTCGTTTGAGATGGCACTCATATCGCGGTTACAGTACTCTACCAGGGTCATACACTCGGCGCCGTCCGCGCGGATGCCCTCGTGGACAAAATGCTTGGCCGCCCAGCCGACTAACTTCGCAGGGCTCTGCCTCTCGAAGTTAACGGGGACTGCATATTTTAGAAGCTCGGTAAAGTACTCGGGCAGACGCTTGGGGTTATCCGCCTTTAATTCGGTCGCCTCAGCGTAAAGGATAACCA
The DNA here is from genome assembly GCA_045546375.1 of Eubacteriales bacterium. Lineage (GTDB taxonomy): Bacteria > Bacillota > Clostridia > Oscillospirales > CAG-272 > CAKSEI01. The sequence continues at coordinate 12,258 of JAZQCR010000049.1, forward strand.
CCGTGTCGCCGCTTTCCTTCGCAAGGGACAGTGTGGTGCAAAGGTAGTCAAGCTCCTCTCCCTTAAGCTTATCGTATCTTATGGCGTGAAGCTCGATGAGCTTTCTGTCGCTCATCATAGGCGGCATAGACACCGCACTCTCAAGCCCCTCAAGCCCTTCCGCGCCCGAAATGGATACACGGTTAAAAACGTCGAAGGCAGGGTCGGGGATCACCGCTTTTCTTGCCTCGGCGAGGTAATAGTGCTTTAAGTACTCCTCCTCACCGTAAAAAACGTATACGCCAAGGAGGTCAACAAGCTCCTTTTTAAACTCTGCAGGGGTCATATCACGCCCTCCAAAGGACGCACCAAAAGATCGAGAACGGTACGCTCCATATTAGAGCCGTTCATATCCATCTTATAGTCAAGATGCAGGGTGCCGCCGCGCACGCCCATACGGTTGACCACACTCTTGGTGACTATAGCCATCTCAAAGGGCATAAGGGGCGTTTCGTAAAGATATGTTCGGCGGGGCAAAGCCTCGTCATAGACAAAGTGACTGCGCACCTCGCCCTCCCTCGACAGGGTCACGGTGCCGGGAGCGTCGCGGTGAAAGGTGATGACCGTAGTGGTCTTTCCCATTCCGTTATCCGCAGGCTCGTCATAGGAAAGGGTAAAGACACCGTCCGCCTCGCTCATAATACCGCGGCAGGACACCTCGAACTTCATGCTGATGTCGTCCTCAGCATAGTCGGGGTGCTCCTCAATATATTTCTCTATCTTATCGCTCTGCTGTAGGTCGTAGACCCGAGAAACGATCTTGATCTTCACGTCTTTTTTCATAAATAATATTTTACCATATCGGGATGGTAAAGTCAACGGATATTATGATCGCCAAAGCAAAAAGCACACCTCTCGGTGTGCTTTTGTTTTGAAGACTAACCCTAATTTTAATACAAATGCACCCTCCTTTTGAGTCAAGGGGGTGCAAATTGGTTTTAGCGGGTGCATCCTGCTAAAACAAGGATAATTCACCTCGTTAGAAAGAAAACATATAGCGCAAGTGGAAGAATACAAAACAGCCAATCAAATACCGTAACAAATCTTCGACTTTTTCCATTAAAGCCCTTGACCAGCTTGAAGAACACAAAAGCTTGCCCAACATCTTCGATATTTGTATAGATTAAAGATTTAAAAAACACAGGAATGGAAGCTATTCCCAATAAAATACCAATAATTATAATAGGTATTCTCAAAAACGGGATCCACGAAAAAGGAAACGCAATTAGAAATGCAATCAAGCAAAATAAATAAATCAAGTTGAGGTAATACAGCGCTCCAAGATCATTATGCTTATGGAGTTGTGTGTACAGCCAATAATTTGAGGCTCCTTTTGTGTTTTTGCGTATATAGCTTTTACTCATTTTTGACGTTCTGCAATACGCGTAAACCCCACATCTAAAATGAACATATGTAAACAATCCAAATAAGAGTAAGATTAAGTTTGATAGAGGAAATGGCACACAATCACCGCCTTTATTTTATTATACCACAAAAAGAAAATAACCGCAACTTGTATCAAAGTTGCGGTTATTCTTTGAAGACTAACCCTAATTTTAATACAAATGCACCCCCTTTTGAGGTTAGGGGGTGCATTTTACGCCGAAGGGGGGTGCAACGCACTTAATCACCCATCGGGTTAAAAACTGGCGCTCCATTTTCGACAACTACTGAGCCAATAACACCCGTTGCAGTATAAGACAAATCTGCAAGGTTATTACCGTTGACTTCTATATTTGCGCTGTAGACTTGATAATAAATGGGAAGGTCTTGGGGATCTTTTGAAGAAAACGAGGGTGAAGCGGTCGCTACAAACAGATCTACAGAAGGATTGTCGGTAGTTGAAGTATCATAAACAACAAGGGATTCCTTTGTGGTCGTATTAAAAACAGAAATTACAGAACGGTGTAATCCCGAACCCCATGAAGAAGCAACCAGTAAATCGAGATTTCCGTCTTCGTCATAATCCCAAGGTACAGCATTTACAAAGCCGTAGCCGCCAAAGGACTCACAAATGGAATATACCTCACCATCAATCAATGCGAGCGAGACGCATGAATCACTAAACTTAAAAATCTTAATATCTGTCTGTTCGGCAACTGAAAGCGGAGTGACATTGTAGCAATGCTCCTCATCAAGTTTCATTCCGGCAGACAAGCCGCCTAATTCCACTTCGCCAATAATATCCATAAATTCATCAACAGAGTCTTTACTACAAGATGTTGTTATATGGTCGGTGGAGGGAGCGCTTTTATCTGAATTATAAGTTGAATCATCAGTTTTTGTGCGACATGCCGTCAAAGAAATCAATACAATTCCTGTTAGAAGCAAACAGAATAGGCGTTTCATTGCGGATAACCTCCTAAATAATTTACAACTAAAGCATAACATGAAAATATGAACATTTCAATATTTTTTAACGATTATCAGCTACAATTTAACGATTGCTTGTGATTTAACGATTTGAAATGATATATCGCTGGTGCGATATGATATACGGAAAGCCGTATGATATACTTGCTACGCAAGCATGATATAATATCCGTTCCCTCATACGAGAAGCGTATATCATCGCTCGCAGAGCGATATCATATCGAAGATATATCACCCGTTTCGCAAGGAACGGATATCATTGAAAACACCCTCATTGTATCACAATGAGGGTGTTTTCATGGCGGAGAAGGAGAGATTTGGTCTTTGACCACTGTTGCAACTAAGGCTTCGCACCTCCCTCGACGGTGCTCGGTCGTGCGAAACCAAGTTGCTGCCACTCCTCGCGCTCGCTTCATCTGCGCCTGAGGCAGCGCTCGCGCTCGTCCCTCTCTTGCCGGTACCCGTCGCTCGAGTTCAAATTTTCTATGCCAAGCAAAAACACCATCTCGTTGAGATGGTGTTTCGCTTGGCGGAGAAGGAGAGATTTGAACTCTCGCGCCGGTTATCCCGACCTACACCCTTAGCAGGGGCGCCTCTTCGGCCTCTTGAGTACTTCTCCGTAGCCGAAGTCCGTTTGGACTTATTTTATTGTACCGCTCTTTGCAGAGCCTTAACATTATAACATAACACTTTGGATTATGCAAGCCTTTTTATGAAAAATTTCCATTTGTTGATTTTCACAACAAAGCATGTCATCTCGTTATCTTCCTTCCATATTGACAATATGGCGATAAAAGTGCAAAAAAATTTATTGCGTGGGGAATTTCGATATGATATAATATAACTGCAAATATAAGCGTGGTCATATTTGCGATCTTAAAGATTTTTTAAAAATGAGGAGGAATTACTTATGAAGATTAAAAAGCTCCCCCTGCTTATTTGTGTTGCACTTCTGTTGGAGCTGCTGTCCCTTGGGGTTTTTGCGGCGGCGCAGGAACACGATATCAGCACAGGCGACGTGATCCTTACCGACACTTGCGGTGCGGACTGCCCCGGCCACGTGATCACCGGTAATAGTGGTGGGAATAATCTCCGTATCCTAAGCGGTGACCACAAAGTGACTTTGAAAGATCTGAATGTTCATTGCTCCTATCCTGCCGGTATGAACGAAAGCAGGATCCCGGACGGATCGGCACTTTATATAGCTGAAGGCGTTGGCAGTGTGGAATTGACCGTTGAGGGGTCCGTTTACTTCCATAATGTCTACGGTCTTTATTCTGCCGCCGAAAAACTGACGATTTTGGGGAATGAAACCTCGGAATTGTTCCTCAGCGGTAAATATGAAGCTGCCCACGTGAAGAACGATCTTGTGATAAAAGGCGGTTATTCCTACTTTGGTACTGCTTCTTTTCCGGGACCTGATGGGAATGGTTATTATTATAGACGCCATCTCCGCGGTCTTGTGGCAGAGGGCACCGTTACCTTTGAAGAAGCAGATATCGAAGCCACGACTTCTGCTTTCCCTGAAACCGATGATATGGATCAGGTCTATCCCGGCGGTGCCGACGGTGATGTTGCTTCTGCCGGTATAGAAGCCAATGAACTGATAGTGAAAAACAGCGTGATCAACGCAAGTTGCGGCAGCGTTGCCTATAAGGAAGGCACTTTCCCCTATTCTATTGCCATTAATGCGGAAACCATGGATGTTAGCGATTCGGAAATCAGAGCCACCGGTGGGGATAGCTATAATTCCTTTGGTATCAGCTGCGCAAAGAGTGCTGATTTTGTGAACTCGGACGTAACTGCCTATGGCGGTACCGCCGAGAACGAGAGCAATGGCTTTGATGCTTATTTTGCCATTGTGGGTGCTTTGAATTCCGCTTTTGATCTGAACGGTGGTACCTCCGACTGTATTTCCGTCGGCGGCAGTTTCAGTATGCTGGATATTGTAGATTCTACTGTGGATGGTTACGGTCGTGAAGCCAAACTTTTTTCCGCCGGGTTGTATGGCGGTGCATTGAGTGCAGAAAATTCTCGGGTGAATGGCTACGGCGATATTGCCACCGATACCAACGTGGCAGAAGACGAAGATGGGAAGACAGCTGCGTTCAGCGGTGGGCTTTCCTTTGGTGCCATCAACGGAATTGACAGCGTTATTTACGGCCAGGGCGAAAAAGCCATGATCAGCAACGGTATCCGCGCTACGGAAATTACCGTAAAAGGTGGTTTGATCGAAGGCATAGGTGATGATGAAGGGGAAGAAAGCTTCGGTATCTATATGGAAGCCTCCCAAATGGATGACGGAACCCCCATTCCCGTGAAATTTGAACTGGTGGGCGGCGATGTGGTTGCCCGCGGCGGGACCCAAGGCGTCCTTGCCAACACGGAAGACTTTGCAGGTGTCTTTTACAAAGCCGATGAAAATGCCGAAGCACAGGTCAAGACCGACCTTGATAGCAAAGAATTCCTCTTTGGCAATAAATACAAAGTAACTTATATTAGCGTCGGTGTGAAAGCCGAAGGTCTCCCTGCCGACGGTGCTTATCACCGCGATGAAGTATTCCTTTTGCCCAAAGAAGGTCCCGTTGCCGAGGGATATCAGTTTGTGGGTTGGATGGATGAATACGGCTACCTCCTTAAAGCCGAAGATGATAATTATGTTTCCATGGGCGGCGAGGATACGGTTTATACCGCCGTTTGGAAATGCCGGGGCGGCAAAGACTGCATCTTAAATAAATATGACGATCTGAATGCCAAAGCGTGGTATCACGACGGCATTGAGTATTGCATTGAACGCAAAATGATGCAGGGTATGAGCAAAACCACCTTTGAGCCCGACACTACCGTTACCCGCGCCATGATTGTGACCACGCTCTACCGCTTGGAAGGCGAACCAGAGGTGAGGACACAAAATGAATTTTTCGACGTTCCTGCCGACGCCTGGTACACCGATGCAGTAAACTGGGCTGTGGAATGCGGTATTGCAAACGGCTATGAAAACAACTCCTTCCGTCCGAATCAGCCTGCGACCCGTGAAGAGCTGGCGACGTTCCTCTACCGTATGGCGGAATTCTACGGCTTGGATATGACGGCGGAGAAACTTCCCGACCAGTTTGCCGATAAGGATGACGTAAGCCAATGGGCTGTTCCCGCCTTGGAATGGGCGGTGGATCAGGGCATCATCAACGGACTGGGCAAAGATACCTTAGTTCCTCAGGGCAACCCCACACGTGCACAGCTCGCCACCATGCTCGCTCGCTTTGAGCAGAGCTTGATAGAAGAAGCGTAAGATAGCTTTCGTAGGGGCGACCGAATCGCCCCTACAATAGCATTGCCCAAGCAGGTAAGCTATTCCCTATTGACAACACGGATAAAATATGGTATTCTTTTGTCCACGGGGCATTAGCGCAGCTGGGAGCGCACAACACTGGCAGTGTTGGGGTCAGGGGTTCGAATCCCCTATGCTCCACCAACAAAAAAGCCTAATTTGTCTACTTGACAAATTAGGCTTTTTTGAATGATGTTTGCCTTCGGCAAATGATGACGGCTTCGCCTAATGATGTTCGCTACGCGAATGATGTCGGCTTCGCCTAATGTTTTGTGGCAAACATCGCATCATTGCGAGTGAAACGAGCAACATCATTATGCGGAGCATAACATCATATCGCGCAAGCGATATATCATTGAAAGGCGCAATAAATTGTGATATAATAATTAAATAAAGGTGGTGAAATCATTGAAAAACATTTGTTATGAGTGCTATGAAACTGGTTACATAACAGAAAAAGAAATATACGAAATTGCTCAATTCGTAACGGTAAAGAAATATGATGTGTTGTATACCGAAGAATTACCTCGCTTTAGAAAGCAGCCTCTAAAAATTTATGCACTTCCTTATGATGATCAACCCGCCAAAACTTATAATGGAACGGGTAGAATGGGACTTGATTCAGGTGATAAACAACGTAAGAAACTTACAGACTTACAAAAACAACTTTCCAAGAAGTTTTTCGATGATTCCAACTTTGCGGATGAACTAATGCAAACAGAAAGTACTGCATTACAGTTTATTTCTTTATTCGAGGAATCCGATAATTTTGAATTGATTTGGGTGCGCAATAATGGAACAAACCGTGCTAACCCCGAGGGATACGAATTTATTGGTTACGATATAGCATATCCTTGCGATTATTCCGGTAGTTTTTCCATTATTTGCGATTGTTTGTTTATATGTCGTTGGCATGGATGTGACAAAGAAGGAATACTCTTTTTGCCTGAGTATAGTAAGTTGAATGCAAATGGATTATTTGATGATTGGCAATCTGCGTACGATTATATGATAAAGTATTTATCTGAAGATTGGACGGAGCGCGGAGTATACTGTATTCTTGAAATTTTCAAAAAGTTGGAGCGGTAAAACAGTACGCTCACACTACTTTTAGGCTTTTTCACCTCAATTCTGCTCCGTTTAGGTAGTCTTTCGCATGAAAAAAGTCACTTTTGTCTACTGACAAAGGTGACTTTTTTCAATGATATCCGTTCCTTGCGGAACGGGTGATATATCTTCGATATGATATCGCTCTTCGAGCGATGATATATGCCTTCGGCATATAAAGGAACGGATATTATATCATATTTGCAACGCAAATATATCATGCGGCGAAGCCGTATATCATATCGCGCAAGCGATATATCATTGAAAATCATTGAAATCTGTGATATAATGCATTAAAAGAGGTGATTTGGATGACAGACAATAAACTCATATTCCTTAAAAGTGCATTTTCAGAATATGATATACAATTTTCGGGGGATTTCACTCAAGCCATCCTCGTCAATCCTTTTTACGAAGAAAATGTAACCGTCTATTATTCCGATGACGATGATTTTACGCCTTTCTGTGTTTGTTTCTCTTTTCAGCATTGCCATTTAATGGATCAAGAAGATGTTATTGAATGGATCAACCAAATAATTGCAGGCAGCAAATTTGCAATAGAATTTTTTAAAAACGGGCAGAACTGTTTTGGTTCGGAGATCGATTCAAAAGAATTTCTCGATTTGTCTTATGAAAAATTAGAACAATTTACAGGGTATTATGGTTTAACAAGACTTTTATCGATCGTTGACACATTTAAAATCAGAGGATGGAATAATCAACATAATTTTGATGCTACCTTTGTTTGTGAAGATAATGGACATATCCTAATTAAGAAATTGTAGTGAAAATATTCTGTAATTTGTAACACTACTTTTGGTGGTTCTTACCCCTACTCACACTACTTTTAGTCGCTCTTTCACATGTAAAAAACCTCTTTTGTCTACCAAGACAAGAGAGGTTTTTGTTTACTTGAACAAATTCTGCCTTTGTGGTATGATCAATTCAACAAACTTGAATTTGACGAAAG
>JAZQCR010000050.1:0-13290 GCA_045546375.1 Eubacteriales bacterium
GCTACAGTCTAAAGGAAGTAATTATTCCTAATACTCGAACAAACATGCGCTCATTAGCTTTCTATTGGTGCTCTATGCTAACAGAGGTAGCTATACCTGACGTAGTAACATATATTGGATCATCTGCTTTTTCGGGTTGCACAAAACTAACAGAGGTAACTATACCTGACGGTGTAACTTATATCGGTTCTAACGCTTTTTCGCGTTGCACCAGCTTGACAGAAATAACGATACCTGACGGAGTAACATATATTGGATCATCTGCTTTTTCGAGTTGCACAAAACTAACAGAGGTAACTATACCTGACGGTGTAACTGATATCGGTTCTAACGCTTTTTCGGGTTGCACCGGCTTGACAGAAATAACGATACCTGACAGTTTAACCACACTTAATAATGGTGTATTTAGTGATTGCAGTTCTTTAAGGAAGGTGATCATACCCGAAAGTATTACGAGTATGTATACAACGACGTTCCCCTCAACTACCATCCTGATGGTATATGAGGGTTCCTATGCACATACATATGCTGCGAAGAATGATCTGCTACATTTTATATATGACGGAATTAGCGAGCCTGAACTTGTAGAGAAGAATGGGATCAGCTTTGTGCTTGCAAACGGCGAAGCTGTAGCTATCGACTTTGACGAGAGTGTTACAGAGGTGACTGTACCTGCTACGGTAGAGGGCTATCCCGTAGTTTTAAAAGAGACATTTAAGAACTGCTCAAAGTTAACGAGTGTGACCCTGTCCGAAGGGATCAAAGAGATAGGAGAAGATGCCTTTTATCACTGCTACAGTCTAAAGGAAGTAATTATTCCTAATAGTGTAACAAAGATTGGCTCATTAGCTTTCTATTGGTGCTCTATGCTAACAGAGGTGGCTATACCTGACAGAGTAACATATATTGGATCATCTGCTTTTTCGGGTTGCACAAAACTAACAGAGGTAACTATACCTGTCGGTGTAACTTATATCGGTTCTAACGCTTTTTCGCGTTGCACCAGCTTGACAGAAATAACGATACCTGACGGTGTAACATATATTGGATCATCTGCTTTTTCGGGTTGCACCGGCTTGACAGGAATAACGATACCTGACGGTGTAACTTATATCGGTGATTACGCTTTTTCGGGTTGCACCAGCTTGACAGAAATAACGATACCTGACAGTTTAACCACACTTAATGTTGGTGTATTTAGTGATTGCAGTTCTTTAAAAAAAGTGATCATACCCGAAAGTATTACGAGTATTATTACGAGTATGTATACAACGACGTTCCCCTCAACTACCATCCTGATGGTATATGAAGGCTCTTATGCACATACTTTCGCTGTTGTAAACGATCTCCTTTATTTCATCATCCGCAAGACCGAGAATCCCGAGATCAGCTTTGGCACAGGCATCAGCGGAACTGTCACCTACACCGACGGCACACCCGCAGTAGGCGTAAACGTAGAGATAATCTATGACGACGGTGTTTCCAAGGAAACTGTAGTCACCGACGAGAACGGAGCATATGAGTTTACTTATGCCGAGGTAGGCGCATATACTATCCGCGCTACCGACCCGGATGGTAATACATTTGCTACTCCTGTTTCTGTCAAGAGAATGAATGCCTTTGACGTGTTCCTGGAGGGTGACACAGCACTTATCCTTAAGAAGGGTTATAAGGTCAGCGGTACTGTCAGCGTAGGCGGTGCTACCGTCACCGTCACAGACGAGGATGCAAACGTTATCACCTTTGTTACCGCAGACGAGAACGGTAACTTCGTTATCGAGAATCTGCCTAACGGCACTTACGTATTTACAGCTACTACAGAGCAGGGAAATACCTCTGCTGAGGTCACTGTATATAACGGCGAGGTTTCGGATATAACACTCACCATCGCCACCGACACGGTTACCCTTTGGGGCTACGTAGAGGTAGAGGATAGAGACTTTAACCGTCACCGCCGTAACTGGGTAGAGATCACCGTATATAACGAGGAGGGTGTCGCCGTAGCGGGAACCAAGTCTGATGGCGACGGCAAGTATTCCTTCGCAGGTCTTCCCACAGGCGAATACAGCATCGTGGCAGAGACTGCCGAGATGCGCCCTGATAAGAAGCACGGCTTCGACCGTAGCTTTACCCTTACAGGCTATGCATACGTTTCCGCTCTTACTGCAGGTGAGTATGAGGTAGAGACCATTACCCTTTATGAGGAGAATGATAATACTGCTACCATCTCCGGTAAGGTAACGGCAAACGGACAGGTGAATAACAGCACCGTTCGTCTGGTGAACGTGTTCCGCCACGAGGTGGCAGAGATGACGACGGGGTCAAACGGTAAGTATTCGTTTACTAATATTAAAGACGGACTCTACTTTATCATCGCCACCACCGAGAACGACGGTATGGGTATGGCAGTGGTCACTGTCAGAGACGGCGAAGTCTACGGCCAGACTGACATTAAGGTGCTTAAGAGCGATAAGATAAAGGATAGAGAAGATCGCTTCAGAAACGATATCCCCGACTTTGATGACAGAGACGGCATCGGCGATTACCGTGAGAGGATAGCTGATGAAAAGCGTTTCTATGACGGTCTTTCCGAGAAGGAAAAGAAACAGCTCTCACGTGATTACGTAGAACGTCTTAACAAGTACTGTGAGTGGCTGGCTGATACAGAGTATACCTCAGATGACGGTGTTGTGGTAGACGGCGGATTGGTACTCTCTGCAGACGAGATAGCAAAGAGTGATACCGTATCCTTTGAGCTTACCGTCAATAAGACCGAGGAATACGAGGCGTCCACTGACGGTGTAAAGAACGGTAACGACCATAAGCATCATAAGATGAAGGACACCGCAGGTGAAAAGGAGATCGTGCAGTATTACGAGATCACTATGAGCAAGACTGTTGACGGAGAAGAGAAGGCTATCACCAGCGTATACAAGGATACCGACTCCACAGGAAAATTCCGCATCATTCTGCCCATACCCGAGGAGTACCGCGGATATGCACAGTATACCATGCTTCACGAGCATCACGGTGAGGTAGTGACCCTTGCTGACCTTGATGATGATCCCAATACCATTACCGTAGAAGTGGATCGCTTCTCCACCTTCGCCCTTACTGCTACAGATGAGAGCAATATAGGTGAAGTGGAAGATGACTTTGGGGATATAAACGCAGACGGCGTTATCAATATCCTTGATATGAGCCTCACAGCGCAGTATATCGCGCAGGGCGGCATTGACGGCAGCTACGATCTGTCGGCATGCGACCTCGCCGCTATGGATGCAAACGCAGACGGCACGGTCGATCAGCTCGATCTTAATGCTATTGCGGCTATCATCCGCACAAACGCATAAACAACGAAAAAGGACTTCCCGAGGGAAGTCCTTTCTATTTACCAATTATCTTTCTCACCGTCGTCGGGTATGACGAGTTTCATAGCCTCTATAGCACATTCTATCATATCGTCGGTAGGCTCCATAACAGAGATATGCTGAAGGAGCACACCGGGGTAGGAGATGATACGAGTGATCACGTTATCATGCTTTCCTGCGACCTTGATAAGCTCGTAGCCTATGCCTACTATAATGGGAAGCACTGCAAACTTAAGAAGCACTCTCCACAGTCCTACGATCTCTACTCCTGCGATCTCAGAGGGGATCAACATTGAGATGATGATACTGACGAGAAGCACAAGGATCATAAAGGAAGTGCCGCAACGGGGATGAAACATCTTTTGTTTACGTATATTTTCGACAGTAAGCTCGAGACCCGCTTCGTAGCAGAAGATGGTCTTGTGTTCTGCACCGTGGAACATGAACGTGCGCTTTATGTCGTTCATCAGCCTCATACAAGCCATATATCCGACGAATAGTGCGATCTTGATCACACCCTCGAATATGCTTTTAACTGCAGCATTGTCGGGAATAGCGGGTATCAGCAGCCTTGTCCACTCAAATATCTTTACGGGAAGATAAATGAAGAGCAATAGAGCCAGTGCTACTCCGAGAACGCTTGCGATGACCATCAGTACGCTCATCAGAGCTTCATTCTTTTTTGCTTCCTTTGCTTTTTCCTCTTCGGTTGTAGCCTTGCTTGGTTCGTCGTCTATCCCTGCGATCTCAGCGGAACGCATAAGATATTTATAACCTAACCTAAAGGTAGAGATCATATTGTAAACACCCCTGATGATAGGGAGCTTAAAAATTTTCGGTGCTTTTGTCATAACCGTAGGCTCGGTTTCTATGACTATTTCGCCTTCAGGGTTTCTTACAGCCATGGCAGTAACTTCGGGGCCGCGCATCATAATTCCTTCGATGAGTGCCTGACCGCCGATGCTTGTCTTTTTCTTATCCATAACATCCTCCTTATAACTATTTAATTATAATATATAATTATGTATTTTTCAACTCTTATTATTGAAAAACTCGTTCACATATAGTATAATATATAGGTATAGTTATGTTTAGGAGCCGTAAATGAAGCAGTTTCTTAAGAATAATGCTACAAGTTTAATGATAGCAGGACTGATCCTTGTCTTTGTTTTGCTATTTGCTCTTACCTTACAGAGGTATCTGCCCACCTTTGGACAAGCTGATCTTAACGAAGCCCCGTCGGTCTATAAAGAGCATCTGATATACTATAACAATCTTGACCGAAAAAAGCAGTTTCTCTACGATGCTCTTGTTGATGCTATTGATGAATATGACGAGATCACAGAGGAGATCCGCTACACTTACACATCGGCCGATTTTAACGACGTGGTAGAGCGGATCATCGCCGATCATCCGGAGTATTTCTTCGTTAATTTTGAGGGACTTGAGTCGTACGTCAGTGAGACTCACACCAAGGTCAGGATATCTTATCAGGATGAAATAACTAAGGTCAAGGAACTCCGTACTGCTCTTGATGATAAGGTCAATGAAATATTGTCAGCGATTAGTGATGATATGACCGACTTCGAGACAGAGTTATACCTTCACGATTATCTGGTTGAAAACTGTAAATACTTAACTGAAGTCAATAATAAGGGCTATACCGCCAGCACAGCTTACGGTGCATTGTGTGAGGGGACGGCTATATGCGACGGATACGCTCACGCTTTTAAGCTTTTGATGAACCGCGCAGGCCTTTACTGCTGTGTTGTTGACGGATACATAGACGATATACCTCATATGTGGAATATGGTCAAGATAGACGGTGACTTCTACCACGTGGACGTAACTTGGGACGACAGCGATGATCTTGACAATCTTAGTATGGATTACTATCTATATCTAAACGTTTCGACCGATCGTATTTCGCTTGATCATACTATCCGTGATGCGGAGATGCTTCCTTTGGCGGAGAGAGAGAATGATTATTATGACACTATCGGCTTGTGTGCAAATGACTCGGATTCCCTTCGCTCGATCATACACGAATCCTTGCTCGAGGCGGCGAGGGTCGGACGGGAGTACATCGTATTCAAGACCGTTTATGATTGCTCCGATGAAGCCATAAGCGAAACGTTCCGTGATACCATAGAGCTAATTAACGCCGAGGGCGACGCATCCTTCAATGAACTGTTTCAGCAGTTAAAGAGAATTGACTTAAGAGAACAAGAAAGAATATATTTCTACAAGATATATACGAGGTAACAGAATGAAAAAGATAGCAATACTGGGCTACGGTGTCGTCGGCGGCGGCGTGGCGGAGGTAATTGACACCAACCGCGCGCAGATAGAGGCGGCCATCGGCGAAGAGATAGAGATAAAGTATATCCTTGACCTTCGTGATTTCCCGGGTGATAAATATGAGAAGGCTGTAACAAAAGATTTTGACGCTATTCTTTCCGATCCCGAGGTTGTACTCGTAGCCGAGGCTATGGGCGGCTCTCATCCCGCTTATGATTTCTCTTTAGCGGCCTTAAAAGCGGGCAAAAACGTTGTTACCTCCAATAAAGAGGTAGTTGCTAACTTCGGTGCAGAACTGTTAAATATCGCCAAGGAAAACGGCGTCAGATACCTCTTTGAAGCGAGCGTGGGCGGCGGTATCCCCATCATCCGTCCTCTTATAAATTCTCTCGCGGGCAACCGCATCTGCTCGGTATCGGGCATACTTAACGGTACTACCAACTATATCCTCACCGAGATGAGCGAGAACGGAAAGACCTTTGAGGCAGCACTTAAAGAAGCGCAGGCAAAGGGCTATGCCGAGAAGGACCCCACTGCTGACGTAGACGGTATTGATGCCAAGCGTAAGATATGTATCCTTTCCGCTATCTCCTTCGGCAAGATGTACGGCGAGGCTGACGTTAAGAACGAAGGTATCCGCAATATTGAGCTTACCGACGTTGAGATCTTATCAGAGATAGGTGCTAAGATCAAGCTGATCGGTAAGGCGGTTAAGACAGAGCAGGGAATAGCTATCGACGTTGCCCCCCGCGTAGTAAGATACACTAACCCTCTGCGTTCGGTAGACGGCGTATTCAACGGCATTCTCGTTAACGGCAACGCTCTTGGTGACGTTATGTTCTACGGAAGCGGAGCAGGCAAACTGCCTACTGCAAGCGCCGTTGTATCCGACATAATGGATATTCTTACACATCCCGGCGCTGTTGAGACCCTTTCCTTTGAGGAGGGAAGCGGTGAGGATTTAGTAGATACCGACGCTCTGCCTCTTGACTGGTACGTACGCACCGACCTTAAGCCCGAAGGCTACGAGTATGAGTCTGTCGGAGATAAGGCGATCATTATTAAAAATATAACTAAAAATGACGTAAAAGCAAACTTTGCGGGAAGTGTTTTCTTAGAAGTTATGTAATATTTTTGCCTTTGTAAACTATATGTAAAGTACGACAAATTCTTATTGCATTTTTTCGTAAATAGGTTTACAATAGCACCGTTAGCACTCGACGGCAAAGAGTGCCAAAATGTGTAATATAAGACAAGGAGGAATAGATAAATGACAATCAAGCCTTTATTTGATAAGGTCGTTCTTCAGATGAACGCGGCAGAGGAGACTACCAAGAGCGGTATCATCCTCACCTCCGCATCCAAGGAGAAGCCCCAGGTAGCTACAGTAGTAGCTGTAGGCCCCGGCGGTGTTATCGACGGCAAGAACGTAGAGATGGTCGTAAAAGCAGGCGACAAGGTCGTAGCGTGCAAGTATTCCGGAACGGAATTCAAGGACGGCGATCAAGAGTACATTATCGTTAAGCAGAGCGATATTTTAGCAATAGTAGAATAAGGAGATAAAGATATGTCCAAGAATATCAGTTACGGTATTGAGGCGAGAAATGCCCTCTTAGTTGGCATTGATAAGTTAGCTGACACCGTAAAGATCACTATGGGCCCTAAGGGCAGAAACGTTGTTTTAGACAAGAAGTACGGCTCACCCCTCATCACCAATGACGGTGTTACCATCGCAAAGGAGATCGAGCTGGAAGATCCCATGGAGAATATGGGCGCACAGCTGGTTAAGGAGGTTGCCTCCAAGACTAATGACGTAGCAGGTGACGGTACTACAACCGCTACACTGCTGGCGCAGGCGTTCATCCACGAGGGTATGAAGAACGTATCCGCAGGCGCTAACCCCATCGTACTGCGTAAGGGTATACAGAAAGCAGTTGACAAGGCAGTAGAGAAGCTGCAGGCTTACTCCCGTAAGGTAGCGGGCTCTGTTGACATCGCGAGAGTAGGTACCGTTTCCGCAGGTGACGAGGTCATCGGTAATCTTATCGCTGACGCTATGGAGAAGGTTTCCAGCGACGGCGTTATTACCGTTGAGGAGTCCAAGACAGCTGAAACCTACTGCGAGGTCGTAGAGGGTATGCAGTTTGACCGCGGTTACCTCTCTCCCTATATGGTTACCGACACCGATAAGATGGAGGCTGTCATCGACGATGCATTCATCCTTATCACCGATAAGAAGATATCCAATATTCAGGAGATCATCGGACTTTTAGAGCAGGTGGTTCAGTCGGGCAAGAAGCTGGTTATCATCGCAGAGGACGTTGAGGGCGAGGCTCTGACTACTCTGGTGCTCAATAAGTTAAGAGGTACCTTCGTATGCGTTGCGGTCAAGGCTCCCGGCTTTGGCGATCGCAGAAAGGAAATGCTCCGCGATATAGCTATCCTCACAGGCGGTGAGGTAATCACCGAGGAGCTTGGACTTGACCTGAAGGAAGCACAGATCACTCAGCTTGGCCGTGCAAGACAGGTTAAGATCACTAAGGAAAATACTATCATCGTTGACGGCGCAGGCGATAAGGACGAGATCAAGAGCCGCGTAGCTCAGATCAAGACCGCTATCGGTGTCAGCACCAGCGAGTTTGATAAGGAAAAGCTTCAGGAGCGTCTGGCTAAGATGGCAGGCGGTGTAGCAGTTATCAAGGTCGGTGCGGCTACCGAGTCCGAGATGAAGGAGAAGAAGCTGCGCATCGAGGACGCTCTCAACGCTACCAAGGCGGCTGTCGAAGAGGGTATCGTCGCAGGCGGCGGTACGGCTTACTTAAATGTAATTAACGACGTTAAGGCTCTTCTTGACGAGACAGACGGCGACGAGAAGACCGGCGTAGCACTGGTTCTCAAGGCTCTTGAGGCTCCCGTTCGTCAGATCGCAGAGAACGCAGGCTACGAGGGCTCCGTTATCGTAGATAAGATCATGAACTCCGGCAAGGTCGGCTACGGCTTTGACGCATACAAGGAGGAGTACGTTGACATGATCGAAGCAGGTATCGTTGACCCCACGAAGGTTACCCGCTCCGCTCTGCAGAATGCTGCTTCCATCGCAAGCGTAGTCCTCACCACCGAGGCAGTAGTTGCAAACAAGCCCGAGCCTCCCGCAGCACCCGCAGCTGATGCCGGTATGGGCGGCATGGGCGGTATGTATTAATATAACGCTTATAAGGACAGAGTTTTTCTCTGTCCTTATTGCTTTTTCTAACTTAAAACATTATAATATTCTTGGTGAATATGATACTTTAACCTCTTCATGACCTAAGGAGATATAATGCCATCAAGAATGATTCATTATGCAATATCAACACAAGTGTTAAATTGGATGGATGCAAGAATCAAAATCGACGATAATTGGAAACAGCAGTTTTTAATTGGAAGTGTCGCACCCGATTCATCACCTGTTGACAGAGTAAAGAGAGATGTGCTTCATTTCTTTTATGATGATAAAATTGGTACTCGTTATATTGATATCGATGGATTCAAAGCAAAATATAATTCGTCTAAAACAGACCCATTTGTTTTAGGTTATTTATCACATTTAATTTGCGATTTTTTATGGTTAAATACTGTGTATAAAAAATACATCGTAGAGAGCAAAGAGAATAAAGATATTGTAATGCCGAAATATTATAACGATTATCATTCTCTAAACTGCATATTAAAGAATAAGTTTAATCTTACTTATCGACATCATCATTGTAACACCGTACCGATCAGTGAACTTGAAGTAGCTGATTTGAATAACTCACTGAAAGACTTTGAATCGGATTTCAATGATGAAGATATCGGCTTGCAGTTATTTAATGCCGAGGATATTCTGAATTTCATTTCATTATCAGTGAATTATCTTTATCATTGGTGTTCTATTGATGAATTTGGCAAGTGGTTGATATGACAAAAAGGCACTTCATTCGAAGTGCCTTTTAAAATTAACTGTTGACAAACTCGAGTTATTGTGCTATACTCTTGAAAAATTCAGAAAGGATAACGACAATGACAGTTTACACTATGTATATGACCAATAACGTAAACGTGCGCGACGAACAGCAGTATCGTCGGGCTTGCATTGTCGTACCTAAATTTTGATTTAATCACAAGGGATCATAGTAAACAGGTAACCAAACAGTGCAAGTCGAAGTAATATTCGATTTGCACTTTTGATTTACAGGAGAATGTTATGAGCATAATAAAACACAAAATTCCTATTTTAGAGTATGACACGGATCAAAGCGCCGTAATAATGCCGACACACGAGAAATTGGATCTTAAATTGCCCGAGAAAGCTGTATTTGTATTCTTAGGTGAATACGTTGACGATTACGCATTATTTCATAAAGCAACTCATGTCGGCACCTTTGTTTCGGCGACCAAGGATTATCCGATATACGTTGTAAAATATCAAGGTGAAGATGTCTGCCTCTGTCAAGCGCCCGTAGGTGCGGCACCCGCTGTACAGTTGCTTGACTGGCTTATAGGATACGGTGTTAAAGAAATTATATCGACGGGGTCGTGCGGTGTTTTATGTAATATTGAAGAAAATACACTTCTTATCCCTAATAGAGCCCTACGGGACGAAGGCACATCATATCACTACATGCCACCGACTCGGTTTATTGATATTGATAAGGCTGCACTAAAAGCGATAGAAAGTTCTCTTGCTGTAAACGGACTAAAATACCGAGAAGTAATGACATGGACTACAGACGGCTTCTACCGTGAGACCAAAGAAATGGTAGAATACAGAAGGGGAGAGGGCTGTGAGGTAGTCGAGATGGAATGCGCCGCCCTTGCCGCGTGTGCGGCTTTTCGTAAAGTAAAATGGGGATGTATTCTATTTACTGCAGACACGCTGGCAAACGTTGATAAATACGACGAGCGAAATTGGGGAAGGAGCTCCTATGACGTCGCACTTGAGCTCTGTTTTCAAGCTGTAATTAATTACTAAGGAGGGGATTAATAATGAATTTCGAAGAGAAGGTAATTACACTAAAGAACGGTAAACAAGCTATACTCAAAAATCCATCAGTAGATGATGCCGCCGAGTTACTTGACTGTATAAAAAAGGCTTGCGGAGAAACGGATAATCTGCTGAGATACCTTGAGGAATGGGATGCCTTTACCGTAGAGGTAGAAGCAAACTTTATAAAAGCAAATCAAAACTCGGATAGCAACCTTTTTATCTGCTGCTACATTGACGGCAAGATAGCAGGAAACTGCAATATCGACTTTCATAAAGGACTAAAGGTCGCTCACCGAGCGGTAATAGGCATAGCTTTACTTAAGGAATATTGGGGCCTCGGTATCGGCACCGCTATGATAGAAGAGCTGATAAAAGTGGCACGCAAGAACGGCACAGAGATCCTCGAGCTTGAGTACATTGAAGGCAACGAGCGGGGAAGGCGTTTATATGATAAACTCGGCTTCAAAGTTGTATGCGAAAAGCCCAACGCTTTTAAGCTTAAAGACGGGACTTACTTAAGCGAGATACATATGCAGTTAGATCTAAGATAAAAGTAACCTCACCATAAATCTTATGGTGAGGTTGTCTTTTAAGCCTGAGGCTTATAGCTGTCCTTTAAGGTTACTATACGGTTGAAGGTGTTTTCGTACTTTGTATCCTTTACGTAATAGCCGGTGCGGACGAACTGGAATCTCTCACCGTCCTTGGCATCGGCAATTGCAGGCTCTGCCTTGCAGGCAGTGACCTTAACGAGAGAATCGGGGTTAAGGAAGTCATTATATCCCTTGCCCTCGGGAATGTCGTTAAGATTTGCTATGGTGAAGAGCTTATCATAGTGCATTACGTTGATGTCAACGGCGTGCTTTGCGGATACCCAATGGATAGTACCCTTGATCTTTCTTCCGTCAACGGGGTTTCCGTTGCCTGACTCAAGATCGGCGGTAGCGTGGATAAGGGTCACCTTGCCGTTTTCATCGTGCTCGATCTCACCGCACTTGATGATGTAAGCACCCATAAGGCGAACCTCGCCCTCCGGCTTTAAGCGGAAGAACTTGGGAGGCGGTACCTCTGCGAAGTCAGAGGAGTCGATAAAGAGCTCACGAGTGAAGGGGAGGGGACGTGTACCTGCGTTCTCATCCTGAGGATTATTGGTAACGTAGAAGGTCTCTTCCTTATCCTCGGGGTAGTTATCGATGACTACCTTGATAGGATCCATAACTGCTATACGGCGGGATGCGGTGGTATTGAGCTCCTCGCGGATACAGTGCTCAAGAAGCTCAATATCAACGATGCTGTATGCCTTTGCCACGCCTGCACGGGTTACGAAATCCTTGATGGATGCAGGAGTGTAGCCGCGGCGGCGAAGTCCGCAGAGGGTGGGCATTCTGGGGTCGTCCCATCCGTCAACCAGCTTGGTCTCTACCAGCTCACGCAGATAACGCTTACTCATAACGGTATAGGTCACGTTAAGGCGTGCAAACTCCCGCTGCTTGGGCTTCTTCTCAAAGCCGATATTATCAACCACCCACTCATAGAGAGGTCTGTGATTCTCAAACTCAAGAGAGCAGAGGGAATGAGTGATACCCTCTAAAGCATCCTGTATGGGATGAGCGTAGTCGTAGAGAGGATAGATGCACCGCTTGTCACCCTGTCTGTGATGGTGAGCGCGCACTATACGGTAGATAGCGGGGTCACGCATATTCATATTGGGGGATGCCATATCTATCTTGGCGCGAAGAGTCTTGCTTCCGTCTGCAAACTCGCCGTTCTTCATTCTCTCGAAGAGGTCGAGGTTTTCCTCAACCGAGCGGTTTCTGTAAGGGCTTTCCTTACCGGGCTCGGTGAGGGTACCGCGGTACTCGCGCATTTCCTCAGAATTAAGGTCGCACACGTACGCCTTACCGTCCTTGATAAGCTGTACTGCAAATTCGTAGCACTTATCGAAGTAGTCAGAGCCGTAGTAGATACCGCCGGTAGGCTCGGCACCTAACCACTTAAGATCCTCTATAATGCTCTGAACGTACTCGTCGTCCTCTTTAACAGGGTTAGTATCGTCAAAGCGGAGGTTAAAGAGTCCGCCGTACTTCTTCGCAGTCTCCGAATTGATGGTGATAGCCTTTGCGCTACCGATGTGCAGGTATCCGTTAGGCTCCGGCGGGAAACGGGTATGAACGGTCTGACCGGCGAACCGGCCGCCTTCAGCGATGTCTTCTTCGATAAAAGCGTGGATGAAGTTTTTGCTTTCGGTCATTTCAGCCATACTTATCAACCTCTCTTTGGTAAAAATTCCAATAATACAAGCATTATAACCCATAATGAGCGGTTTTGCAACACCAAAATAAAGCTCTGGCCCAACAGTCGGCAGATTGAAATTGTGAAAATTCGGAAAACATTGCCCAAAAGACAAAAATTATGGTTGTCATTTTTCCGTTCTTATAGTAAAATTGATAAGGATATATAGAAGGAGGTAATCGTCTTGGCGGATGTAATGTACAAGAGGATCCTGCTGAAGGTCAGCGGTGAAGCGCTGTCCGGTGGCGAGGGTCACGGTTTGGATTTCAAGATCATGCACGAAGTCTGCGGTGCCATTGCCCAGTGCGTTCAAATGGG
>JAZQCR010000051.1:0-4026 GCA_045546375.1 Eubacteriales bacterium
CGCTTGGCCTCCGACTTAACGCGTAAAAACGGCAGTTCCGTTTATCGGCCTCGCTTTTATACTCGTTTATCAGCCTGCATAAAAGTTCCACTCCGTCGCGCTTCATTATACCGCCGTCAATATAGCTAATGAGCTTGGCGGGATAGGTCAGGGAATCGACCCTCTCAAAACTGTTGCCGTTAGTTTTGAAAAAATGGACTTTAACCGTGTTTGAACCGATATCACAAATGGCGTACACTTCCATCACCTCGACCTTAATTATACCATATAACAAAAAAAGAATAAATACTATTTTTAAAAAGGGTGAAAATATGTTTGCACAACTTTTATCTTTTTTATTTCTTTTTCTGAAGGTCTCCTCAACGGGTTCTTTTCCGCCGCCTCTTTCCAAAGAGGAAGAGCTATCGCTTTTTGAGGCGATGCACGGCGGTGATGATAGCGCCCGTACAAAGCTCATCGAGCACAACCTGCGCCTGGTGGCGCATATCGTCAAGAAATACTATACCGCATCAGAGGAGCAGGACGACCTGGTATCTATCGGCACCATAGGTCTTATCAAAGCGGTGGATACCTTTAATTATAAAAACGGCACGCGCTTTGCTACCTATGCGGGTAAATGCCTGCAGAACGAGATACTGATGTATTTCCGCTCAAAGAAAAAGACAGCTTGCGAGGTCTCGGTAAACGAGACGATAGACATAGACAAGGATGGAAATCCTTTGACTTATATGGACATTATCGCCTGCGAGGACACTATTGCCGACGACATTGACCTGAAGATAAAGAGTGCGAGGGCAATGCACGCTATACGTTACCGTCTTACCGAGCGAGAGAGGGAGATAATCATCCTTCGCTACGGCATCCCCGACCGTGCGCCACTGACCCAACGTGAGGTGGCGGCACGAATGGGCATTTCACGTTCGTACGTATCAAGGATAGAGAAGTCTGCTCTTGATAAGATCAGTGACTGTATCGGTTATTCCGTGTAATAAAAAAAGACACGCGTTCATATATATAATTACAGTGAAATTAATAGGAGAGAATGCTATGGAACAAAAGGAAATTATGGAGCCCTCCCGATCCTACAAAGAGAGGGTAGCCGTGGCGGAAGACACGGTCGACCTGTCGGGAGATTTCTTACTGCCCGAGCAGTTTGACGACGCAAAGCGCATTATCCGCGCAGAGGGTACGCTTCGTCCGGGCGGACGCTACATAAGCGGAAGGGAAGCGGAGTATGAGGGAGAGATGGTCTACTCTGTCCTATACCTTACCGATTCAAACAGCATAAAAAATGCGGTGTTTAAAACAAAATATAATAAGAGTATCACTCTTCCCGAGAATGTCGAGGATAACTTTTCGGTATATCCAACGTTTACAGGTGTCGAATGCAAGCTTGTAAATCCAAGGAAGATGAATCTGCGCTCTCTTGTTAAACTGAATTTCGAAGCGTACATAACGGTTTCCGCAGCGCCTGAGTTTTCGGGTGATACACCAATTGAGGATTCCTTGTCCTGCGAGATGAAAAGTGAGACGGTGGAGTATCTGCGCACTCTGACCCTAAACAGTCGTGACAACCGCGTCAGCCGCGATTTCGAGCTTGAGAGCGGTGAAAAGTCGGTAAAGGAAATAATCAGTTGTACTATGACTGTTAAGCCCGTCGAGTACACGGTTTCCGGCGGCAATGTCAGCGCGAGCGCGGAAGGTCATTTTAAGGTGATCTATCTCGTTAAGAACGATGAGGACGTTGAGTACGCTTGTGTTACCAGAGTCTTTAAGTTGGATACCCGTTTCAGTGACGAGGCGATCGAGGAGGAGTACGAGGGCCTGATTGAATACTACGTAAAGGAGATATCGGTTTCTGTCAGCAAGGATAAGGATAACGAGAACAGGTATTTTGAAGTTGACTTCACCTATGACGCCTGCGGAAGGCTTTATGCAGGCGGCAGCTGTGCACTTGTCTGCGACGTGTATTCCTGCGACTATGAGTGCGAGCACTCTTTCCGTGATATTGAGCTTATGACGTATCTTGGCGCAAAGGATCGCAAGGAGAGCTTTGACTGCACGGTGGACTGTCCGCACACATTAAGCATTCTTTCACCCGATGCTCAGATAAAAGAGGTGAGAGCAAAGCAGGACGGTGAGAACGGTACGGTACTTGTTGACCTTGACATTTGCGTTAACGCGTTGCTTCGAGGCGAGGATTCACGGCTGTCTGCCTTCACTCACGAGATCCCCGTGCGTGTGAGCTTTGACGGGATATACGCGGATATCGTCAACATAAAGACATTGCCGGGAGAGCTTAAGGCAGAGCTTAAGGGTGATCAACTTGTAATATCATATGCTGTGGACGTTACTCTTCTGATGTTTGACAAAGCGACGAGGAAAGCGGTGGCGCACGTGACCCTTAAAAAGGACTCACCCAGGGAGGATGCATCAGGGCTTCCCATTACCTTCTATTATCCCGAGGAAGGAGAGCAGCTTTGGGATATAGCAAAAAAATACGGCTCCACTGTTGAGGTCATAATGAGTGCAAACGAGCTGACTTCAGAAAAAATTGGAAAGAACGTACTGCTTATTCCTAAGAAAAGAAGAAGGCCTTTGTTTTCAAGGGTGATAACAAAATAAAGCATCGGCTGAATCCTTTTGCATAATTTTGACCAATATATTATTAGCAAAAATGCAAAAAGTATAATTGTATCTTGTGATACAATGCGACGAAAAAGGAAAGTGCAATGCAGACAGAGAATAATGTAAAAGAAAGAATCTTCAGTATAGCGAAGCGCGTATCCGTGCTTTGGTGTGCCTGCGCTGTCAGCTTGCTTGGTGTGACTTACGCTACCTTACCCGATAATATTTCGGTGCGTAGCTCCGGGGCAGACGATATCTCGGTATCTCTGCCCTTTGTCACCGTTATGCAAGGAGAGACTGCCGTCAGTGCGGATGGGATAGGTGCCTCGTCCTATGCGGCTACAGTAGGAGTCTTCGGTATACCGCTGAAGAGCGTTACAGTAAACGTATACGACGATGATTTCTGTCTTTATCCGGGCGGACAGACCTTCGGTATAAGGATGAATACCAAGGGCGTAGTGGTGGTTGGCATAAGCGAGGTCGAGTGTGATGGAGGCAGAGCCAATCCTGCACTTGATGCGGGTATACACGTCTCTGACGTGATCTTTTCGGTAAACGGTACCGACGTTAACACAGTGGATGAGGTGACCGATGCCGTGGCAAAAAGCAACGGAGCTCCCGTAAAGATAGGCGTACAGAGAGACGGCAAGGCAAACGAGCTTACTCTTAATCCCGTAAAGAGCAAGGAGGATGGCTTCTACCGTGCGGGGCTTTGGATCAGAGACTGCACGGCGGGCATCGGCACCGTGACGTACGTTAATCCGGAGGACTTATCCTTCGGTGGTCTCGGTCACGGGGTTTGTGATGCTGATACGGGTGAGCTTATGCCCCTCGGGTCAGGTACCGTCTTCTCGGTTACGGTCAGTGATATCGTTAAGGGACGAAACGGCAGTCCGGGAGAGTTAAAGGGGTATTTTAACGCAGGTAAGACCGGTATTATGACCGCAAACGATAAGACAGGCGTCTACGGTATCATCACCGAAAAGCCAAAGGGCGTTACGCCCGTTGAGATCGGCCTTCACGATGAAGTAAAGAGCGGCCCCGCGGTCATACGGTGCGCTCTTAACGACGGTGAAGTCAAGGAGTATGACGTGACCATAGAGAAGCTGCCCGGTATGAGCGAAGAGAAAAATATGGTCGTACACGTGACGGACGATGAGCTCATCGAAAAGACGGGCGGCATCATCCAGGGTATGTCGGGAAGTCCCATAATGCAGGACGGTAAGCTGATAGGCGCCGTCACCCACGTGCTCATAAATGATCCCACCACCGGCTACGGCATATTTATTGAAAATATGCTGGAAGCGGCGGCATAAGGAAAGCCGAGGCTAATGCCTCGGCTTTTAATGTTTTATTCGATTTTACGTGCCTCTTATGCGTTTTATATGCTATAATACA
>JAZQCR010000052.1:0-50737 GCA_045546375.1 Eubacteriales bacterium
GGGCGCCGCTCTGCCGCCGCCTCCAAATACGATAATACGTTTATTACCATAACGTCACCCTCTTTTGCAATGTGAAGCTATATCTTCAAATAACATTAATATCTACAATAATTCATTAAATTGTATCATATTTACACATCAAAGTCAATAAGCGTAAAAAGCACCTCTCATATAAAAGGCGGCTCTCTGCGGATAAAAAACGGTATGAGGGGACTCATACCGTTTCTCTCAGTCTTTTTCTATTCTTTTATTGATAATCTCTCCCGTTACGGCGTCGATATCGTATGAATACTCATTTCGCTCGTAGTCAAAGTCTACCTCGTAAACGAGGCCTTCCCTCTCCCTGTCAAGCTCTGTATCCAGATCGCGTATATCCGCCTCAGAAACGCAGGCGTCCTTTAGGGCTATCTCTACCGCCTTGTCGGTGGTGATCATCGCCTCGGTAGCCGCCACGGGTGCGTCGGTAGGCGTTCCGCCTGCAGGCGGCTCGGTAGGCTTGGGCTCGGTGGGCTTGGGCTCTTCGGTGGGCTTGGGCGTATTTTCAGTAGCGGGGAGCGTTGGCTGAGTGGACGGGGTGGTGGGGCTTTCCTCCTTTAAGAGGTTTCTGTCGTTTTTCTCCGCCTTCAGCACCTCTCCCGTATCCGCGTCTATCTCGTATTCGTACTCGTCACCCTCCACGCGGAACTCTATCTCAAATTTTTTCGCTTTTCCGTCCTTATCGTACTCTACCTGCAGGCCCTTTGCCTCGGCCTCGGATATTCCTGCGTGTTCAAGGGCAACGCCCTTTGCCTCATCCTTGTCAAGGGCGGCGGCATCGGCGCAGGATACAGCGGTAAGTGTCAAAGCAAGTGTTAATAATAAAACTAATTTTTTCATCGTCGTCCTCCTTTCGTACTATTATGTACAAAAAGCGAGCGGAGTTATCTCCGCCCGCTTATTTTTGCGAGTATTCGGGCGGCTTTCGTCGCCTATTCAATTACTTGAAGTATCTCTTAAGAAGTCCCTCGAGAGCCTTGCCGTGGCGAGCCTCGTCGCGAGCCATCTCGTGAACGGTGTCGTGGATAGCGTCAAGGCCGTTCTTCTTCGCACAGGTAGCTAAGTCAAACTTGCCCTGGGTAGCGCCGTACTCACAGTCAACTCTCCAAGCCAGGTTATCCTTGGTGGTGGCCTTCATATTGGGCTCAAGATCCTCACCTAAAAGCTCTGCAAACTTAGCGGCGTGCTCTGCCTCCTCGTAAGCTGCCTTCTCCCAGTAAAGGCCGATCTCGGGATAGCCCTCTCTGTGTGCGATGCGTGCCATGCACAGGTACATACCTACCTCAGAGCACTCGCCGTTGAAGTTAGCCATTAACTGCTCGAAGATGTACTGCTTATCCTCTGCGCTGATGTCGGGGTTATTCTTAACGGTCTTTGCGTAGATGCCGTACTCGTGCTCTGCCGCCAGAGCCGCACCCTCTACCATCTCGTTAAACTTGGAAGCGGGAACCTTACATACAGGGCAGTTTTCAGGGGGAGTGTCACCCTCGTGAACGTAACCGCATACAGAACATACAAACTTTGCCATTTTTATAGTCTCCTTAAAATTAAATTTATTTTTATCTTCCTCACCGCAGGTGCGGTGTACGAATTCTTTGAGTTTGTGACGAATAATTAATAATTATTAGCCTGAATATGGAAGTAAGCCTTGGGATGTGCGCATACGGGGCACAGCTCGGGAGCTTCCTTTCCGAAGTGCAGGTGTCCGCAGTTAGCGCACTGCCATACCACGTCACCCTCACGGGAGAATACGATGCCCTGCTCGATATTAGCAAAGAGCTTACGGTATCTCTCATCGTGCTCCTTTTCAATAGCGGCAACGCCATCGAAAAGATCTGCTATCTCGTGGAAGCCCTCTTCCCTTGCTTCCTTTGCAAAGGTGGGGTACATCTCGGTCCACTCGTAGTTCTCACCAAAAGCAGCATCCTTCAGGTTGTCAAGAGTAGCGCCGATACCGTCGTGAAGGAGCTTGAACCACAGCTTCGCGTGTTCCTTCTCGTTATTTGCCGTCTCCTCGAAGATAGCGGCGATCTGTACGTAGCCGTCCTTCTTCGCCTTGGAGGCGTAATAGGAATACTTGTTGCGGGCTTCGCTCTCGCCTGCAAAAGCTGCCATCAGATTTTTTTCGGTCTTGGTTCCCTTTAAGTTTGCCATTTTAATGAATTCCTTTCGAATTTTATTTACAGTCTTTACATAGGCCACGGAAGATAACGTCCATGTGCTCTATCTTAAAATCGTCGCAGTCATCCGGCACACCCAGGCTCAGCTCGTAGGGGTAGTCGCTGACCGCACCGCACGCCGCACATACCTTATGTGGGTGGGGGTGCAGGGTGAAATCAAATCGGTCTGCGGTGGTGCTCATACAAAGCTTCTGCACCGCGCCCTCCTCCGAAAGAGAGTTGAGCAGACGGAACACCGTGGCTCTTCCGATGCCCGGATAGTCACGCGCCACCTCCTCGTAGACCATATCTGCCGAGGGATGATTACGCATTTTGATCACCGTATTATATACGATGGTCCTCTGTATCGTATTTCTTCCCATTGACTGTTACCTCGTTTCTATTGAGATTATATCTCATTAAGCACAAAATGTCAATAGGTTTTTGAAAATATTTTAAATTATTTTTTCTCCACGATCTGTACGTGAGGATAAGGGATCTCGATGCCCTTCTCGTCAAAGGCGCGCTTTACCGCCTCGGGGATGTCGTAACGGACGTCCCAGTAGTCCTCGCTCTTGCACCAGACCTTCAGAGAATAGTCTACGCCCGATGCCGCGTGGGTCTCCACTCCCACGGAGGGCGCAGGGTCGGAATAGACCCTGGGGTCTGCCTTGCACACGTCTATAATGGTATTCTTCACCAAAGCCATATCCGCAGAATAGTCAGCAGAAAAGAGGAAGGTCTGGCGGCGGATGGGATGAGCGTTATAATTCACCACCGCGTTATTGGTGAGATTACCGTTAGGCAGAGTGACCGAGCGGTTATCGGCGGTGGTAAGCACCGTGTACAGCACCGATATCCCCTCTACCTTACCCTCGTAGCCCCCCGCCTCAATGTAGTCGCCTACCTTGAAGGGCTTGAAGATAAGGAGCATAATGCCGCCGGCGAAATTTGAAAGCGAGCCCTGCAGGGCAAGACCGATGGCAACGCCGCAGGAGGTTATCAGGGTGATGAATGCGGTCATGGGCACGCCCAGGGTGGCAAGGGCTGCGATGACGACCACGGCGTTGAAGACTATCTTTAAAAGAGAGAGTATGAAGGTGGATGCGGTCTGGTCCATCTTGGCAAAGCCCCTGCTCTTTTTTAACATACGGATAAGTATGCCGGACGCCTTCAGTCCTATTATCAGTATAAGGGCGGAGCGAAGCAGGGCGAGCCCCGCCTGTATTCCCGCCTCGGTAAGCTGTCTTAAGATCTCTTCCATTATATTACTCCTTATTTAAATACATCTGCGCCATAACGTCGGCGACACCGTATTCGTTATTCAGTATAGAGGCATAGCCGTAGAAGATACTGCCGTAGTATGCCCGCTTGGTGCGTGCGTGCTCCACCTGTGTCATAAGCTCGCCGCCGTCCTCCCAGTCACCTACGCGGTACGCGCCGTGAGAGATGAGCAGCTTGACGTCGGTATCCTTTACCGCATTATACCACCAGTCGCAAAGCTCCTTAAAGGGTGCGGCGGTGCTCTCTGTTGCCCAATAGAGCTGAGGTGCGATATAGTCTACCTTACCTGCCTTTATAAAGGCAAGGGCGTCGCAGTAAAGGGTCTCATACGCTTCCGAGCCCCTTGTGGGACTGCCGCCGTTTTTGCCGTCGTCGTTACGCCAGATGCCGAAAGGAGCTACACCAAACTGACAGTCGGGCCGGGTGCCCTTTACAGCGTCGTAGCATTCGCCTACCAGCGCCGTGGTGGATGCCCTGCGGAAATCTGCTATACTGTCGTATTGGCCGCCGAAAAGCTCGTAGGTGTGATTATCGTTTATCTTTTCTCCGTCTATGGGATAAGGATAAAAATAATCGTCAAAGACTATGCCGTCAACAGGGTAGTCCCTCGCTAACTCCTCGCAGACCCTTGCCTGCAGATTTCTCACCTCGGGATTGCCAAGGTCATAGTACACCTCGCCTCCGTAGGTGAAGGTATATCCCTCCCTCAGCGCAGGGTTATCAGGCGAGAGGTCCTCGGGATCGTGTCCCCCTGCGGTAACGCGCATGGGATTGACCCAGGCGTGAACTGCGATACCCGCCCTATGCGCCTTATCACAAAGATAGGCAAGGGGGTCGAAGCCCTCGGGCAGAGGTGCGCCCTCTTTGCCCGTCAGCACCGATGAGGTAGGCAATATCTCCGAATCGTACAGAGCGTCCGACATGGGGCTCACCTGAAAATACACGGCGTTGAAGCCGTTTTCGGCACACTTCACAAGTATACCGTCCAGCTCCGCTTTAAGTGCGGCGGCACCCAGGGTCTGTGACGAGGGAAAATTGATATTATGTACGGTGGCGATGTAGACTCCGCGCACCTCGTCCGCCTTTATCTCGTAATATGGCTCCTCGGCGGTCTGCTCTCCGAAGGAGGCCGCCGCTTCCTTAGCTGCACCCCCGTCAAAGAGCTTTCCCACCAGCAGTACTATCCCCAGGATGATTATAAACGCAAAGGGGAAAAGCGCCGCTAAGAAAAAGCGGTTGCCGCGCTTTAAGGGCATTATGGGGGGTTCCTCCGGCACTTCCTCTGACACCTCTTCGGTCAGCTCCTCTGCCGCCCCTTCCTCTGCCGCCGCATCTTCGGTCACTTCCGTCTCCTCTGTCTCTTTGATCTCTTCCGTTTCTTTTATCTCTTCGTTCATTTCCATATTATCTTCCATTATAAGTATCTCACCTCAAATTATAACAGATATGTGTGAATTTTTCAACGGATTTATTCTATACTTATGCCCGCAAGACTTCACTCTTGACAAGATACCTTATTTCAAGTTATAATTGACTTAAGAAATTCTATTACGGAGGACTAAATATGTCATTCTTTGATAAACGAGAAAAATTCGGCATATCCCACCTGCCCGACTTTTTGGCAAACTACTACGAAGAAAATGAGAGCAGTTCCTTCATCTCCGTCCCCACCCTTACCGAGATGCTTGACAAGTACGAGGTGGAAAACGGCAGAGACAAGCTATTTGAAACCGTCAAAGCGGTAGAGGCTGACCGCGAGCTGTATAACTTCAGCGGTTTTATAGTTGAGCAGACCTGCCACCAGCGCAACCGTCTGGACGGTGAGCACATCAGCGTGAAGAAGTGTGACGCTCTTGGGGAGCTCTCCGAGTACTATCCCATGCTCATTCTGCTTTCCTGCGCTCCCCTCTCCATCAAGCGCTGCGAGGAAAAAGGGCTGCCCGAGGACTCCTATACACCTATCGTTGATAGGGTCTGCGGCGGGATACTCCACGGCTACGACAAGCGCGGCAGAACAAGACAGGACTTCGCCTGGCAGGTAAATCACATCACCGCCTCCCTTTTCCGCTTCGGCAGATTCTACTACGTGCCTCACCGCTACGATTCCGAGTTCAGAATATTCAAGAATAAGGAAAGCGGCAAGGTGCTCGCCCTCATCAACGGCGGTATAAAGATCCGCCCCGAGGACGGACAGTACGACGGCATAGAGAATTTCTTCTCGGAAAATCCCTTTACCACCGTTAGCGGCGACACCGACGAGGCTTTTGTGGGCAATGTGATCCATCCCGAGGGCAGGGTCCTTAACGAGGTGCTGACCCTTAAGAAAAGCGAGTGGGAAGAGACCGTCAAGGAGGGTGACTGCTTCCTCGCCCTTCACATCCCCGGGGGTCCCGGCTACGACCCCGACCACTTCCGTGAGGCGACTCTCGAGGCTCTTGCTTTCTACGAGAAATATTTCCCCGAGATGACCGTACGCGGCATCTGGAGCGAGAGCTGGCTTTACGACGAGCACTTAAGGCAGCTTCTGCCCGAAAAGAGCGGCATCATCCGTATGCAGGATCAGATGTACATAGCTCCCTTCCGTCACGGACACGCATCTATCCACGGAGAGATGCACCATCGCGAGCCTCCGTCCTCCCTTGAGCTTGCAGTTAAGGCTTACGAGGAAAAGGGCGGCACCTTTGCAAGTGAATTTATGTTCGTACTCACCGAAGACGTTCCCCGCATAGGCGAGGGCAAGGTGTATAACTATTAATAGAATGAAAACGGACTGAGATCAGTCCGTTTTCTTTCTTTTTACCGCAAAGCTCGCGAAGCGAATATCACTCGGCGAAGCCGAATAAAACTGCAACGCAATAGAACTCGCCGCAGGCGAATAAAACTGTCCAACTTCCATATGGGAGTTGGACAATTATAAATACTCCCGCCAAGTCGTAAGCACGTTATTAAAACCCTGCTCGTGCAGGTTGGTGCCCTGTTCCCCACATTGTGCTCCCAACGTCCCGAAACGGCGGCACAAAGTCGGCCGTAGCGGGGAGGTCTGCATCCCCGAGGGGAAACCCCGGGCTCCACATGTTAATTCGTAGGTCAATATGACGTACATACACGCGCCCGGCAGGATATTATGCAGTTTTATCTGAGAGGTTACTGCTCTTCGCTCTCGTCGTAGTCTACCTCAGAGAAGAGCTCATCCTCAAAGAAGTCTGCCACGCGGTCAAACTCATCATCATCGTCGATGGTAACGAGCATCTCGTCCTCGCCGTCCTTCTCAACCTTCAGGATAACGTACTCTCCGTCGGGATTGTCAGCGATAGGCTCTAAAGCCAGGTAAGTAACGTCGTCGATAACGGTGCTGCCGAGAAGCGCAAATTCGTTTTCGTTGCCCTCCTCATCGGTCAGGGTAAATATCTCATCACCGTACAGTTCTTCATTCATCGGAATAATTCCTCCTTTTGTTGTTACTATTATTGTATACTTAAAAGCCCTTCTTGTCAAGCATCTATTGATTTTTTCACAGTTTTGCGGTACAATTAGAAAAAATATTAAAGGACACTATACTATATGAAAACGGTAATCGGAATAGACGTAGGCGGTACCACCACCAAGATAGTTGGCTTTAAGGGCGGAGCCCTCATCGACCCTATCTTCGTGAAGGCCGCTGACCCCACCACCTCGGTCTACGGCGCCTTCGGTAAATTTACTCACGAAAACGGCATAGATCTTTCTAAGATAGACCGCGTTATGATAACCGGCGCGGGCAATGCATTTATTGAAAACCCCATTTACGGCCTTCCCTGCCGACACGTAGGGGAATTTGACAGCGTTGCCAAGGGCGGAATGTACCTGTCAGGCCTCGAGGAGGCTATCATCGTCAGTATGGGCACGGGTACTGCCCTTGTCCACGCCAAGAATGACGGCTCTCTCAAGTACCTGGGCGGTACGGGCGTAGGCGGAGGCACTATGATGGGCCTTTGCAAGAAGCTCATTGACATGGAGGACATAGACAACATCATCGAGTGCGCCAAGGACGGCGACCTGAACAAGATCGACCTGCGCCTAAAGGATATGTCGAGAAAAGAGATCATCCCCGGTATGCCCGACTACTTCACCGCCGCCAACTTCGGTAAGATAAGCGACCTTGCGGAGAAGCCCGACCTGGCGCTGGGTATCATCAATATGGTCTTTGAGACCATCGGTATGATGTCCATCTTCGCCGCCAGAAACTACGGCATCCGTGACGTAGTATTAACGGGTAATATGACTACTATACCCCAGTCACGGCAGATCTTCGACGCACTGTCCAAAATGTTTGATATGAACTTCATAATCCCCGACCTTGCGCAGTTTGCTACGGTCATCGGAGCGGCCCTGCAGTAAAATCCACAAAACAAACGCGTCTTCCTTGTTTAAATCTTACAAAGATTTAGGGAAGGTGCGTTTTTTGTTGACTTGACCGTTATATTATAATACAATTAAGGTAGCAAAATAAGGAGGATAACCATGAAAAGAACGTTATCAGCAGTACTGGTGCTGTCTATGCTCGTATGCTCTTTTCTATTCGTTAGCACCGACGCGGCCTCCGAGCGCGGCGAGATGCTTATGAGAACAGAGGGCCTCGACACCTCGTGGAAGAGCGTTGCGGCAAACGGCACCGTCAATATTATAGGAAATGCAGAGGATAAGATAGACACACTTATCCGCGAAAAAACTCCTAATCAAAATCAAGCGACGACCCACGCATCCCAGAACAGCTCGGCTACCGCCTCTACCCTGTGGATGCTGAATACCAATACCTGGGCCTACGGCTACGTCATTGAGATAGCAGGCCTTAAGGACGGCGAGAGCGTCGTTGTCACCGCTATCCAGGATACCTGGGGTCACGACCACTCGGGTACCCAGGGCGGTGGCTGGGGCAACTCTACCAAGGATAAGTTTACTCTGCCGGGCAACGGCGTGTACACCATCCTCTCCCGTTCACAGCCCGGTCAGAAGAGCATCCTGCGCCCTGACCGCGTCTTTACCCTGTGGTGCAAGAATTATCAGATGACCTTTAATAAGGCAGTGGAGGTTCGCTTCCTCGCGCAGGTAGAGGCGGTCTCCGAGGGTACGCATCATACCGATGCTGACTTCTCAAGCCCCGCCTACGTTACCTATCACGATAAGGACGGCAAGGTAGTGGAGACTGTTGAGACCGACGTCACCGACGGTGTGGGCCCCCGCGATACCACCTACCGCGCTATCGAGACCCCTGAGCTTGACTACGATCTGCCCGACTACAAGAAGGACGGCATCACCTATACCCTTATCGGTTGGAGCGACAAGCCCGGTGACTTTATGCCCCGCGTAAAGTGCGCTTACGGTACTATGGACGTTTACCCCGTTTATGAGGCAACGGGAGTTCCCTTCGTCACCTTTATGAGCGAGGACGGAGAAGACACCTTGGGCAGAAGCCCCATCATCAAGGGGGTCACCACCTCCACCTCTCTTAAGCCCGAGAAAGCGGGAGATGAAAAGTATCAGTTTATCTTTGACGGCTGGGTAGACGCTGAGGGCAAGGCGGTGGATATCACCAAGCTGACCGCCGATACCACCGTATACGCCTCCTTCCGTAAGGAGCTTAACGACCTGACCGTCACCTACGTCTCCCGTGACGGTAAGACTACTTTAGGCACCGAGACAGTCAAGTACGGCGGCGCCCTTAAGAACGAGCCCCTCGCCACCCTGCCCAACACCAAATATCAGTCCTTCACCTTCGAGAGATGGGTCACAATGAAGGACGAGATCATCGATACTGCCAATATCACCGAAGACGTTACCCTGCGCCCTCAGTTCTCCTACGAGTTTATCAACCCCTTCAAGGACGTGAAGTTAAACGACTGGTACGGAGAGGCTCTGGAGAATACCGTCATCAACGGCATTATGAACGGCACCGATACGGATAAGTTCGAGCCAAACGGCAAGGCCAGCAGAGCCATGCTTGCCACCGTGCTCTACCGCCTCGAGGGAAGCCCCGACGTTTCCTCCCTGCCCGAGACCCCCTTCACCGACGTGAAGAAGGGCACTTGGTACTACGACGCAGTCAAATGGGCGTACAACTTAGGCGTGGTAAACGGCATGAGCGCAAAGAAGTTCCAGCCCGACACCCACCTTACCCGTGAGCAGTTCGCTACTATGATATACCGCTATGCCAAGGACATCCGTTACTACGATATGACCGTTATAGGCGGTGATCTCGGCGACTATTTAGACGACGGCGATGTCAGTAGCTGGGCAGTAGATGCCCTTATGTGGATGACACAGGAAAGCCGCGGCTACATAAACGGCTTTGAGATAGACGGCAAGGCTTACCTAAAGCCCGCCGACAAGACCACCCGTGCGCAGATGGCTACCATCCTCACCCGATTCGGCGAGGAAAGAGAAAAGCTGGCAGAGGAATTCGCCAACCCCTCGGCAGAGTATACCCCCATCCCCTTCTGGTTCTGGAACGACACTTTGACAAACGACGAGATCGAGCGACAGATACGCGCCTTCCACGAGAAGGGCGTTGACGGCTTCTGCATCCATCCCCGTCTGGGCCTGGACCCCAAGATCGAATATATGGGTGAAGAATGGCTTGGATTTGTCCGCTTCGCAGTAGAGCTTGCTGACGAGCTTGGTATGTACGTGCTTCTCTATGACGAGGCTATGTACCCCTCCGGCTCCTGCTGCGGTCAGGTCGTGGCAGCAAATGAGGAGTACGCTTCCCGCGGACTTCGTATGAGCACCACCAATAATCCTGCTAAGGGCGATGTGCTGATCGGCACCACCCAGCGTGACGGCAAGACCTACTACTTCTTCGAGGGCTATAACGACGGCCGTATCCGCGGCACCTACTTCGGCCAGGACGACGGTCAGGCGAACGCCCCCAAAGCATCCGACCTCTTAAACCCCGACGCTGTCGCAAAGTTCATCGAGCTCACTCATGAGAAGTATAAGGAGGCTCTCTCCGAGTACTTTGGCACCACCGTTATCGGTATCTTCACCGACGAGCCCAGTATCAACGGCCGTCGCGGTAAGGCTGAATATATGGTATGGGGCCGAGACTTCCACGAGAAGTTCTTCGCCGCAGGCTACACCGAGGATGACCTCTACACACTGTATATCCAGGCTACCTCCTCTAACCCCGGCGGCAAGGTCTACGAGTCCTTCAAGAAGATACTTAACGCCGAGCTGCGTGAGGTATACTACGGAGCTCTCGCTGACTGGTGTGAGGAGGCGGGCATCGCCCTCACGGGACATCCCGGCGGCTCTATGGACATAAACTTCCTGCAGGAATTCGACATTCCCTGTCAGGACATCGTATGGCGCTACATCTACCCCGGCAACGGCACGTCTCTTAACGGCGAGCACAGCACCATGGGTAAGTGTGCTTCTGACAGCGCACGCCATACAGGCGCAAGGCGAAACGGTAACGAGACCTGCGGTGTTTGCTACGCAGACGGCGACAGTAGCTACTACTTCGACGAAGACGACATGAAGTTCTATCTCGACTACCTCTTCTCACGCGGATGTAACTTCGTCATCCCCCACGCATTCTACTACTCTGTTGAGGGTGCAAGAGGGGATGAACGTCCTCCGCACCTCGGTATGAACGGTTACTTCTGGGATGAATGGGATTGGCTGTCCGCTTACATCAAGCGTTGCTCGGCTATGAACACCGACAGCGTTAACATCACCGATATCGCAGTTCTCTGTAAAGAGGATTATCTGCCCAGCTCTCAGGTGAAGGCGCTCTACGAGAGTCAGATCGAGTTTAACTATCTGGAAACAGATCTCTTAGATAAGTGCACCATCGTAGGCGGTGCGGCCAAGATCCAGCGTCAGAGCTACCGCATCATCATCACTACCGAGAGTAGCTACGATGCTGCTACCACTGCCTGGCTGAAAGAATTCAAGGAGGCGGGCGGTATCGTCATTGACGCACGCACTACCGGCGGCTCACGCCTTGTATCAAAGCTTGAGGAGCAGAGCCTCTATGCCCTTGACATTGATGCTCATAACGACCTGCGCCTTACTCGTGTACGCAAGTACGGTGAAGACGTGGTATTCCTCTCCAATGAGGGCGAGGGCACCATAAAGACGATAGTTCACGAGAAGGTCAAGGCTATCTGGGACGCAAAGACCGGCAAGATGTACGAGAACTTCCAGGAGGACCTCGAGCTTACTCTGAAGACAAGAGAGAGCATCTATCTTATCCTTGGATAAAACAAGAAAAAAGACGGAAGCACAGCTTCCGTCTTTTTTCTTACAATAGGGATGCTTTCCTTTACGGAAAGCGCCACTACCAAAACCTCATCCGTCACTCTCTTCGTTCGTGCCACCTTCCCCTTTACCAAAGGGGAAGGCTAAAGTCAGCGGACACCGTTAATAATATATCCGTGATACCGCGGTAGCGTTGCCTTCCCCTTTGGTTAAAGGGGAAGGTGGATTTGCCGTTAGGCAAAGACGGATGAGGATTTGGCAAAGCAGGCTTTTGGCCCCGTCAAAAGCCATCCTATCAATGATAAAAGACGGAAGCGACGCTTCCGTCTTTTACGTTATCATTATTATTTTCACAGTTTTATTCAAACGCTTTGCACATTCTATCATATGCTTCGTTCCTTTGCTTTTTCCGTCCCAAAAGCATATAACGAGGTCAGCCGTCTCCGCCATTTCCTTATTTCTTACAATCCCCGCACGCTTGCCGTATTTCTGCCAGTTAGCAGGGTGACGCTCTATCAACAGATCATGCTCTTCGGCATATCTTTCCCCCAGTTTATCCGCGCCGTTACAGCCACCGCTGACTATAACGGTATCTTCACCCATAAGCAAACAGTCATTTATATGCCGTTTTGCCATTTCATAATCGCTATAGTTTCGCGTTCCCGCTATAACCACTCTCATCATCGCCTCCATATACTTATATAAGTATATACTTAATTAAGAGAATTGTCAAGTAAGTATATATTTAATAAAATAATATCAAGAGAGGATAATAAGACTATGATAAAACTCATTCTTGATAGAACTATGGAGAAAAAGGGTATGACCCGTTACGAACTGGCAAAGCGCACGGGCATACAGTACCAGATAATCGATAACTACTATAAAAACAAGGTGAAGCGCTATGACAGCTACGTGCTTGAGCGTATTTGCGATGCCATTGACTGCGATATTTCGGATATAATTGAATATAAGAAATAAGACGGAAGCGTTTGCTTCCGTCTTTCTTATTAATCAACGATCCTGATGTGTACGTCGCGCAAGGCTCTTTCGTCCACAGCAGAGGGCGCGTTCATCATAACGTCCTGTGCCTTCTTGTTCATGGGGAAAGGTATTACCTCGCGGATGCTGTCCTCGCCTGCAAGGATCATAACCATTCTGTCCACACCGGGAGCGATACCTGCGTGAGGGGGCGCACCGTAGCAGAATGCATTATACATAGCGGGGAATGCGCTCTTAACGTCCTCTTCACCCAGGCCTACGAGCTCGAATGCCTTTATCATGATCTCGGGGTTGTGGTTTCTTACCGCGCCCGAGGAGAGCTCGATACCGTTACATACTAAGTCGTACTGATAAGCCTTGATAGCCAGAGCCTTCTCCACGTCGCCCTCGGCGTCGATAAGAGCCTGCATACCGCCCTGAGGCATAGAGAAGGGGTTGTGGCAGAACTCGGGCTTGCCCGACTCCTCGCCCATCTCGTACATGGGGAAGTCCACTATCCAGCAGAATTCGTATTTTTCCTTATCCATATGACCGGGGATAGCCGCGCCAAGGGTCTTGATAAGTGCGCCTGCGGTCTTCTGCGCGGTGAGCAGAGGGCCCGCAGAAACTGCAACGAGAGTGTTGGGAGTGAGGCCCAGCGCCTGGGTGACGGCAGCCGCATTATCCTTCACGAATTTTGCGATACCGCCTGCAAGCTCGCCATTCTCGTCAACTTTAAACCAATAGCACTTGTTACCCGTCTGTACCTCGACGTCAGCAAGAAGCTTCTCGATATTCTTTCTGCTCTCGGTGCACTTATCAACTGCAACAGCCATAACCGAGTTGCCCGCAAAGGGCTCAAAGCCGCAATTACCCATAAGGTCGGTGACGTCCTTGCAGGTCAGGTCTATACGCAGGTCGGGCTTGTCCGAGCCGTAGGTAGCCATAGCCTCAAGGTAGGGGATGCGCTTGAAGGGGGCTTCGGACGCGATAGAGTATGCGCCGTAGGTGGAGAATACGGGGGGCAGAACGTCCTCGATAACCGCGAATACGTCCTCCTGGGAGGCAAAGGCCATCTCCATATCAAGCTGATAGAACTCTCCGGGAGAGCGGTCTGCACGTGCGTCCTCGTCACGGAAGCAGGGCGCTATCTGGAAATAGCGGTCAAAGCCGGATGCCATCAAAAGCTGCTTAAACTGCTGAGGCGCCTGAGGCAGAGCGTAGAACTTACCGGGATGATTTCTCGAGGGAACGAGATAGTCACGTGCGCCCTCGGGAGAGGAAGCGGTAAGGATGGGGGTGGTTATCTCCATAAAGCCGTGCTCGGTCATAGCGCGGCGCAGAGCCGCCACCACGTTACAGCGAAGGACTATCTTATCCTTGACCGCGGGGTTACGCAGGTCGAGATAGCGGTACTTAAGGCGTGCGTTCTCGTCGGTGTCCTTTGACTGATTGATCTCAAAGGGAAGCTCGTTGTAAATGCACTTGCCAAGGACCTCGATAGCGGTGGGGACCACCTCGATCTCGCCTGTAGGCAGGTTAGCGTTCTTAGAGGAGCGCTCACGCACCACGCCGTCAACGGCGAGAGTGGACTCGCAGTTGATAGAGTCAATTAACTCCATCATCTCCTCGGTCTCGATAACGAACTGGGTGGTGCCGTAGAAGTCACGGAGCACGCAGAACGCTAAATTCTTACTTACCTTTCTTACGTTCTCAAGCCAACCTGCGATGCGTACGGTCTTACCTGCGTCGGCAAGGCGCAGCTCACCGCAGTTGTGTGTTCTGTTCTGTACCATTTCGGTTACTCCTTTATTTCATTTATTATTATTATATTTATTAACTCCGGGTCGGCCTTTCCGCCCATTGCCTTCATAGTCTGTCCCACGAAGAAGCCGAAGACCTTCGTCCTTCCCGCGCGGTATTGCGCCACTGTTTCGGGATTATTCGCAATGACAGCTTTGACTACCTCTCGGATAGCATCCTCGTCACCTGTCTGTTCATAGCCGTGGGAGCTGATATATTCCTCAAGGTCGATGCCCTCGGGGGTGCAGATAAGGTGCAAAAGCTCTTTTGCGGAGGTACGGTTTATTCTTCCGCTTGATAGTGCCTTTACCAAGGGGGATAGCCTCTCGGGGGTAAGGTGTGACTCTTCTACGGATATATTATCCCTGCCAAGCAGGTAGGAAAATTCACCGAGGAGCAGGTATTTCGTTTCCTTAACGTCGCCGCACAGTGCCACAGTGCCCTCAAAGAGCTCTGCCATAGCCCGTGTGGCGGTAAGGGTGCGCGCATCCTCCTCTGAAAGGGAGTATTCCCTCTTAAGGCGCTCGGCCCTCTCATGCGCAAACTCGGGAAGGCGTGAGCGGAACTCTGTTATCAGCCCGTCCCCGATATACACAGGTGGGATGTCGGGCTCGGGGAAATAACGGTACTGCCCCGCCGATTCCTTTGCCCTCATAAACACGGTCTTTCCGCTGTTTTCATCAAAGCGGCGCGTTTCGGGGGTCATAACGCCGCCCGAAGAGATCAGCTCCCTCTGCCGTTCCCTCTCATACTCGATAGCGCGGATGACCGAACGGAATGAGCCGAGATTCTTTATCTCTGCCCGCTGACCGAGGGGCTCGCCCTCTCGGTGTACCGAGAGATTCACGTCCACGCGCATACTGCCCTCTTGTATTCTGCCGTCGGATATGCCCGTGTACTCAAGCATACCCTTCAGGGTAGTGAGAAACTCCACCACCTCTTCCGCCGACGCAAGATCGGGGGCGGTGACTATCTCTATAAGGGGTACGCCGCACCTGTTACAGTCGATGAAGCTCTGCCCGTCCTTATGGATGAGCTTGCCTGCGTCGTCCTCCATATGTATCTCCGTGACACGCACGGTCTTGCCGTTCGCGAGAGAAATACTGCCGTTTTTGGCAAAGGGGGTATAAAGCTGACTTATCTGATAGCCTCTCGGCAGGTCGGGATAGAAATAATTTTTTCTGTCAAAGCGGATGAGGGGGTTTATCTCGCACCCCAGCGCCAGCCCCGCCGTTACCGCGTACTCGAGGACCCTCTTATTAAGGGTAGGAAGTGTGCCCGGGTGGCCGAGGCAAACGGGACACACGTGGGTATTGGGCGCCCCTCCAAAGTCGGTTGGGCAGGAGCAGAATATCTTCGTCCTTGTCTTTAGCTCTATATGTACCTCGAGGCCGATAACACACTTATACATCATCCACCTCCAGGGCGTGAGCAACGCCCAGACAAAGAGCGTCCTTACCCGGCGCGCTCATTATCTGACCGCCTACGGGAAGGCCCTCCACAGTCCCCATAGGGAAGCTGACGGCAGGCGCACCCAAGAGGTTTGCCGCCACCGTGTAAATATCCGTTTCATATGCGTCTATGAGCTTATTTTCACCCAGGCGAGGTGCTATATCCTCGCAGGTGGGGGTGAGCACTATATCATACTCGCCGTACAGCTCCTTAAAGCGCGCCTTCAACCCTTCTCTTGCCTTCAGGGCACGCAGATAGTAAGCTTCATAATAGCCCGAGCTGAGAAGGAAGGTACCCGCCAGAATACGCCTCTTGGCTTCATCTCCGAAAAGGTCTCTCGTCCTTAGGTACATATCCTCAAGGTCTCGGTACTCTTCTGCGCGGCTTCCGTAACGCACACCGTCAAAGCGTGCTAAATTCGAGGATGCCTCCGCCATAGCCATAACGTAATAAGCAGGGGTGATGCCCTTGTAAATATCTGCAGAAAGGGTGCTTACATCAGCGCCCATATCCTCCAAGGTGCGGGCGATACCGGTTATCCTTTCTTTTATCTCGGGGCGGGTTTTGTCCGTTATGATAAGGGCAACGCGAAGCCCCTTTACCGAGGTATCTATGCTATTATATATCTTTTCGCTGTTCACAGAGGTAGCGTCCATGGGGTCGGCAACCT
This sequence comes from Eubacteriales bacterium, assembly GCA_045546375.1. Classification (GTDB taxonomy): domain Bacteria; phylum Bacillota; class Clostridia; order Oscillospirales; family CAG-272; genus CAKSEI01. The sequence continues at coordinate 16,627 of JAZQCR010000052.1, forward strand.
GCATAGCATCAAAAAGCAGAGCGCAGTCGGCGGCGCTCTTGGCATTTATGCCCACAACGTCAAAGGAGGAGGCATACGCCGTGAGGCCATATCTCGACAGTGCACCGTAGGTTGGCTTATAGCCGTAAACACCGCAGTAAGCGGCGGGGGTACGCACGCTACCGCCTGTATCCGAGCCAAGAGAAGCAGGGACTATACCCGTAGCTACCGCAACGGCAGAGCCGCCGCCCGAGCCCCCTGCCACGCGACCGCTATCATAGGGATTAATGACAGCGCCGAAGGCAGAGCTCTCGCCCGTTGAGCCCATGGCAAACTCGTCCATATTGGTCTTACCTATTATAACAGCGCCTGCGGAAAGCAGTCTGTCAACAACGGTGGCGTTATAGGGCGGTATATAATCTTCAAGGAGCTTTGAAGCGCAGGTGGTGCGCACTCCCAGGGTACAGATATTGTCCTTTACCGCTATGGGGATGCCCGCCATAGGGGAGCCAAGCTCGCCCTTCTCTATTTTTCGCTCTATGATACGCGCCTGCTCTACGGCGTCATCACAAATCGTGATAAAAGCGTTGGTATCGTCATCCTTTGCGCCCTTTAAGGCCTCACGGGTCAGCTCGGTAGGGCTCACCTCGCCGTTTTTTATCATAGAGTGCAGACGGGATATGCCGTAGCTCAAGAAAAAGCCCATCACTTCACCGCCTTCGGCACGGAAAAGAGCCGTGTATCCACGGGACAGCACTTCCCTACCTCGTCCTCACGCAGCAGGCTGTGCAGGGCAGGCGTGCTCTCTGTCTCATTCCCTTCGGGAAGAGCGCTCATATATTCTATGATGCGGCTTACGTCCGCGAAAAGCTCGTCCTCCCCCGTGATGGGCAGACGCGCCAGCTGCGCTATGTGCTCTATTGTTTCTTTCGATACATTCATAAAAGTAAAAAAAGCCCCTTTCTCCCATATGGGACGAAAAGAACTTCCGCGGTACCACCCAAATTGATCGTAAAACGATCCTCTCTTACCCCGATAACGGTGGGTGTCCGTACGGTTCTACTCACCCTCGTAAGGTAGACGAGGCTTTCTTCCGTATGCTCAAGGGTGTCACAAGCAACCGCCCAAAAGTTCGCTTTTCACCAGACAGCGACTCTCTCTGCCCTCAGGCGGTGCAGTTCCCTATCAATGCAAGTATTACCTCATTATTATAGTGTAAAAACGCGGTTTTGTCAAGGGGGTCACCCCCCTTGACTTGTCAGGCGATGCGTGCTATAATCCAAGTATAAAAAGAAGGGCAAGCATAAGGATACACTCTATGTCCGCCCCCGACCATAAGAGCATCAGTATCAGCCCTATGAGCAGAAGATCCTCAAAGTCAAGGTGATGGGAAAGGAACTTATCAAAAAAACCGTGCCCTTCCCGCTTTTCCTCCTGCTTTTCTTCGCAAGAGCAGGGCTCCTCCCTGCCCTCGGGGGTCAGCGCAACTCCGCGGTAGCCGGGCGGCAGCTCGCCCGAGTCGGGATATTTACCCAAATACATCATTTACCCTCCTCGTGAGGCAGTATAGTGCCCATGACCTGCATGGCGCGCATAAGTCCGATGACCGTGCCCACCTTCTCGCTTCTCTTTGGCGACAGGAAAGGCTTCAGGGCTAAGAGCAGTCGGGTCTTATCGTCCTCTGCCGTTGGAACAGGCGGCTTCGGCTGTGGCGGACTCTCTGCAGGGGCCGCCGCGTTCTGTCCCTGACCGCCCAAGAGGCCCTTCGCCATCTCCATTGCCGCCGAAAGGGCTGTGGGGTCGGAGAGAAGCGCGCTTAAGGCTTCCATGGAATTATCCATTATTTCCGCCTATGAGCTTCATTATCTGCTCTGCCTTCTCAGGACCAAGCATCTGCGCCGCAGAGCGTAGGTCGCCGTCACTCATGGTGGCAAGGCGCGCCTTGATAAGGTCGCTGTTCCCCGCTATAGCCACCGCCTTTTCCTCACTTAGACCCATTGCCGTTGCTATTTGACGTGCCAGGGCCTCTAACCGCTCAGGATCTGCGGAAAGGGCTTCGTTTAGTTTGTTTCGATCGATTTCCATATGCAACAACTCCTTCTACATACTATGGAAAAGGGGCCAACGGTGACACATGAAATTTATCGTTTTATCCGATTCACACGGTATTCCCTCAAATATAACCGAAGCCTTAAAGCTTCATCCCGACGCAGAAGCCCTGCTCTTTTTAGGGGACGGGCTAAACGACCTTAAGTGCGTTACCTCACTTCCCGTCATCGCCGTGCGAGGCAACTGCGACTCCTTTTTATCAAAAGAACCCACTCTGCAGACCCTCACCGCCGACGGCGTGCGCATCTGCCTTATCCACGGTCACGAGCAGGGGGTGAAGGGCTCGGACAGTGCACTCTACTCATTAGGGGAGAGCTACGATCTGATACTCCACGGTCACACCCACGTTTTCCGCGACGACCGCATCACGGTGGACGGCCGCACGGTGGGTATCTGTAACCCGGGAGCGGCGAGGATGGGCAGATACGGCATATTATACACGAAGGACGGCAATTTTCTCTTTTCGGGAGGCAACTTAAGATGAATCATTCACCTAAGCAGGAGATGAAAAAAACTTATTTTCTTTCCCTGTGCTTTATGGCACCGGGTATCATCACCTTTTCTCTGGCGGCTGTCTCGCCCATCACCGTAGTAATGCAGTCGTTAGGCCTGTTGCTCTGCTCTCTCGGCATTTTCATTATGTACCGCTACGCTCTGACCACCTTTAACTATATCCTGGAGGACGGCGAGTTGACTGTTCGGAAGATATCGGGCAAGAGGATAACCGCCGTGGCACGTGTGGCGCTATCTGAATGCGAGTCACTTGTAAAAATAGAGAAAGACACCCTGAAGGGAAGGAAATTTTTGGGCGGCAAGTATAACTACATCGTGAATTATGCTCCCGCCACCACATATCTGCTCACCTTCCGTGACGGCGAGCGCGAGGTGGCTCTTATTTTAGAGTGCGACGAGAGCTTCGCAGCTGCCTTGTCCGCATTAATTGCAAAATAAAGGCGTAAAGGTATTGCAAAATACATAAAAATGTCGTAAAATAATAGGAGTGATGCTTATCACTCCTATTTTGTTTATAAAGGATAATATATGCAATACATAGTATTAGATCTTGAATGGAACCAGCCGCCTATCGGCGGTAAGGCGGCACACGTGCCCTTCCCTCTTGTCGGTGAGGTCATAGAGTTCGGCGCGGTGAAGTTAGACGAGAGTTTCACCCCTTATGAGAACTATCGCGCCTTTGTCCGCCCCCACTTTTATAAGCGGATACATCCCTACGTTAAGAAGATAACCGGTATCAAGGAGTCTACGGTAAGGGACGAGCCCGCCTTCCCCGAGGCGGTGAAGCTCTTCTTCGACTTCTGCGGGCCCGACTGCACCCTCATCACATGGGGACCCGACGACCTGCCTATGCTCTGTGACAATATGCTCGCCCACGGCCTTGACACCTCGATAATGCCCCCTGCCATCAACCTTCAGCATATCTTCAATATGCAGAAGACTGAGGATAATCAGCAGTGGTCCCTGGCGGCGGCCTGCGAGCTTCTTGGTATCGAGCGTGAGCTTCCCGACCACGACGCTTATGCGGATGCATATCACACGGGACTTATCTGCTCGAAGCTGGATATGGCCGAGGGAATAAAGAACTATCCCGCAGACCTGCGCCCTACACGTCACTACGAGCACACGGTACGGCGTAAGAAGGCGGCGCTCTATCCCGAGCACGTTTTGGAGCTGGGCCTCGGCTTATATGGATCCAGAAGAGCAGGTATGCAGGATGAGGACGTAGCGGCGCCCCCCTGCCCCAAATGCGGCGAAGGTATGCAGGCAGAGGAATACATCCCTCAGACCAAGGACAAGCGCATCGCCCGTTGCCGATGCCCTGAGCACGGAGAATATATGTCAAAGGTATTCTTCCACAGAAAGGACGAGGGCTACGACACCATGCTCCGCGTTTATCCCATCACCGACAATCTTGAAAAGATAATGGATAAGGCGGGCAAGCGTAAGACCGCTCACTTAGTGACTAAATAACACTAAAAAAAAGACCCGAGAGATCCTCGGGTCTTTTCTTATTATACATGAATTTACGCCTTGATACGCTCACCGGTCATGTAACGGTACAGCATTACGGAAACCTCTGCTCTGGTAGCGTTAGCCTTAGGAGCGAAGATGGGCTTACCGTCCTTAGAGCCCTTACCGTTGATGTAAGCGGTCTTATTGTATGCAGTAGCACCTGCGGTGTTCATATCCTCTGCATCAGCAGCAGCCCACTTAACAGCGGCGTGTGCCCAGCTGTCGATATCAGCCTTGTCAGCCCAGTCAGCAACGGACGCACGGCCGTAGCCTACGTACTCGCCCATAACCTCGCTCGCAAAGCGGTAAAGGATGGTAACGAATTCCTGACGGGTTACGTTGCCGTTAGGATCGAAGAGGTTGCCCTCTCTACCGTTAACGACGTTGTTTACCTTAGCCCAGATAACTGCATTGTAGTACCAGCTCTCGGTGTTGATGTTATCAACGAAGTTTACGAAATCCTCGGGGATGGTAACAGCAGGCTCGCCAAGATAGCGGTAAAGCACGGTTACTACCATCGCACGGGTCATATTAACGTCGGGCTTGAAGCCGCCGTCCATGCCGTTAACGATACCGTTAACCACAACGTACTCTACTGCATCCTCTGCCCAAGAGGGAATAACCTCATCGGGATTGAGGGGCTTGAAGGTAGCTGCGTAAGCAGCGTATACGGTAACGTCGCCGGTAACGTTGGTGATGTCGACCTCGTTGCCCTCTGCGTCAACCCACTTGTCAAATACATAGGAGTGGAAGTCACTGTCAGCCTTAGTAGCCTCGGGAGCGGTAGCTGCGGTGCCATAGTCTACGGTAGACTTACCGAGCTCGGTCTCCTTGTCCTCGTCTACGAAGGTAACGGTGTACTTATTGAGAGTAGCCTTGAACGCGGGCTTAACAGCCAGATCAGCAGTAACCTTAGTCAGGTCAACGTCGCTGCCGTCAAGAGCAACCCACTTCTCGAAGGTATAGGTATACTGTACGTCTGCGTCCTTGGTAGGAACAATGTCAGTGGTGGAAGCGGACTCGTATACGAGGTACAGATCCTCGTCAAGAACGGTCTCGCCGTCCTCATCGTAGTAGATAACGTCGTAGCGACGCTCGATCTCCTCGTAGGTAGCGGTGTAAACGATAGCCTCAGCAGCGGTAGCGCCGTCAGCCTCAGGAGTAGTGGGAGTAGCCACTATCTCAGGGGTCCAACCGTCAAACATGTAGGAGTTGGTAGCGGTAGAAGGCTTCTTGGGAGTGCCGAGAGATGCGGGATACTCAGGTACAACACCCTCGGGAACAACTACGCTGTACAGCTCGTTGCCGTCGTGATTCTTAAATACTACGTTGTACTTGGTTCTTAAGTCGATCTCCTTGAAGTTGGGAGATACGGTGATATCGTCGATAGCAACGCCAACCTTGTTACCGTCAGCGTCTACCCAGCCATCAAGCTCATAGGTGACCTCGTCGATATCGCTGCCCTTCTCGGGAACGGTCTCGCCTGCGTACAGGGAGTCGATGGTAGGCAAAGCGTAAAGTTTTACGCCGCCGTGAGCAGTTGTCTCCTGTCCTGCGGTAGCGGTATAGAGGATATCCTCACCGTCTACATATGTGATATTAGCAGAATAAGAGCCAACAAAGAATGCATGGTAGGTGATAGTGGGAATAGCATCGGGATCGAGAGTGGTGGGATCAGCCGCCTCCTCACTACCCGCGGGGAAGTACTTCATAGCACCGCCACGGTTGGAGCCGGGGTCAGCTACGTTGAACATAGAGATCTTATTGATCTTAGCATCAGTCCACTGGGGCAGGTAAGAACCGATCTGGAGAGCATAAATGCCGTCCTCGGTGATAACGCCCATCTGATGTGCCTCCTTGCCTTCAGCGATATCGCTATTGGTTTTCATATTGCCGGAGTTATTGGAGTCGATGCCGTTAGCGCCGATGTGAACACCACCGAAGTTCAGCTTACCGCCATTCAGACCGTTAACCTCGATTATGAGAGTGAACGCTTCCTTCTTATTGGCGGGGATGTACTCCTCGGTGATGAAGGATACAGTATCGTTGTAGTTAAAGGTACCGAAGTCATAGAACTTCTCGGAAGAACCGTCGGTAGTAACGTTAACCTTTGCCTCTACGGTAGTAACGTCTTTAACGTTAGCAGAGGAAGCGGTCGCAGTGAACTTAACGTCGGATGCGCTGGCAAGGTCGGTGATGGACTCGAGGGTCAGGGTAGCATTTACGGTACCGTCCTCAGCAACGCCGTCAAAGGTAAGCTCTACAACGCCGTCGGTAGCACCCTCAGCGGTGAAGAAGGTGGGATCAAAGGTAGCATTGATCTTACCGGAGGTGATGGGCTCCTTAGCGTCAGCCAGCACGTCAGCGGTAAGGTCAGTACGGTTCAGGATGAAGGATACGTTGATCTTCTCACCCTTCTTGATTCTCTCCGCGTCAGCAGTAGCAGAAACCTTCAGTTTAGTGTCAGCCTTGAATACGGGAACAAATACGGTAGAGTCAGCCTCGAGAACGAAATCGTCGAGATCTACCTCAACGCCGTCAACGCTCCAGCACTTGAAGGTGTAGGTGTTGTCAGCGTCAGCAGCCTTGGTGGGCACCTCGCCCTCATAGGTAACGCTCTGGCCCTTCTTGCTTACGCCGGAGGTAAGCATATTGCCGTCAACAGCGGTAAACTTATAGTCAGCGCGGGTGTTGTCAATAGCCTCAAAGTCAGCGTAGAGATTCATGCTCTTGTATACGCCGTCAACCTTGTTGCCGTCCTCATCTCTGAAGATGAGCTCGTATCTGTAGGTGGAGTCAGCCTCCTTGGTGGGAAGCTCGATGCCCTCGATGGTCTTGGCGATCTCTGCGGGAGTCTTTAAGAGGCCCTGGCCTGCAGCCTTAGTGCCGTCCTGGCCGATATCCTTGTCACCGAAGGTGTACTGATAAGTAGTAGCGCCCAGGAACTCGTCGTCCACACCGTAGAAATTAACGGTGGGCATAAGGTTGTCCTCAATGATAGCTAACATCCGGAACGTAGCGTCGGTGTTATCATTGGAGATAGTGGTGTCAGCATTATAGATCTTGAAGAGACTAACGGAGTTAACACCGAAATACTTGTGGGCAGAACCCTCGGTCATACGGCAGTTGATATAACTATAGTAGATACCGTCAGTATCAAACTGCATCATATCACGGTACTGAATGCCGTTCCAGGAATTGTTGTAGAACCAGTTGTTGCTACTGATAACAGCTGTGGAGCCGTCAGCAGCCTTTACGTACTCCATGTCCCAGCAGCCGGGATCGATGGGAGTCTCAGCGCCCTCGATCTTGTATACGAAGGTGATGCCGCCGATACCTGTCTCATCGGAGAAGTCGACGTCGCCCTCCCATACCTTCTGCTCGGTGGAGCCGAGTACTACGGGCTCGAGAGCGTTATCACCCTCAAAATAGGTGCCCTTCTGCGTTGTCAGCTCTAAGGGGCCGGTAACTACTTCCTCACCCTCTTCTGCCATTACAGCAAAAGAAGACATGGAAACGACCATCAGAACTGCAAGCAGTAAAGAAAATAATCTTTTCATAGATTCCTCCATATTTTTTGCGCAAAGCACATTATGTTATAGTTATTTTACTATAAAAACCCGACTTTTTCAACAGTTTTGAGCAAAATAGGAGCTTGCAACAAAAAACTCGGCAAAGTGACGAAAAAAGTTCGCCGTTTTTGTGCAAATTGACAATTAAATATTATCCGACGAAGAGGCGCACTTCCTTTTTGAGTGCGCCTCGGTTTTATTCGCCAAAGGCGAATTTTCACGGCGGATAAAATATAACTAAAGCCGCAGGCTTTAATAACACTTTTGATTATCAATAATTCCGCTGTGAGATACCTCTCACAACATCATTTGTGTAAAAAACCGGGAGACACTTCATAAAGATGCGTCTCCCGATCGGGTTTCTTGATTATGCTTGATTATTCTGCTGCAGGAATACGTACAGCGGTCATGTAGCGCATAAGCATGGTAGCAACCTCTGCTCTGGTAGCGTTAGCCTTGGGAGCGAAGAGGGGCTTGCCGTCCTTCATGCCCTTACCGTTGATGTATCTGGTCTTTTCGTAAGGCTGTACACCGGGGATAGTAGCAGGGAGATCGTCCTCTTCAGCATACGCCCACTTAACAGCGTTACGTGCCCAAGCGGAGATACCGTCCTTATCAGCAAAGCCGGTGATGGTGGAGCGACCGTAGTTTACATCCTCGCCCATTACCTGGTCAGCGAAGCGGTACAGGATAACTACGAACTCCTCACGGGTCACGTTGCCGTTAGGATCGAACTTATTGCCGTCCTTACCGTTTACAACGAGGTTTGCCTTTGCCCATACTACTGCGTCGTAGTACCAGGTGCCCTGGTCCTCGTTGTCAACGAACTCGACGTAATCATCGGGAAGTTCAACCTCGGGTGTGCCAATGTAACGGTGAAGAACGGTAACTACCATTGCGCGGCTCATGTTAACGTCGGGCTTGAAGCCGCCGTCCATGCCGTTCATGATACCGTTGACCAGTATAAACTCGATAGCATCCTTGCCCCAGTGGGAAGCAATGTCGGGATAAGGAGGTACGAAGGTTGCGGTGTAGGTAGCGTATACGGTCATATCGCCCTTAACCTCGGTGATAGAAACCTCGTTGCCGTCAGCGTCCACCCACTTGTCGAATGCGTAGGTGTAGAAGTCATCTGCTTCCTTAGTAGCCTCGGGAGCGGTAGCGGCAGTACCGTAGTCAACGGTGGACTTGCCAAGCTCGGTCTCCTTGTCCTCGTCTACGAAGGTTACGGTGTACTTATTGAGAGTAGCCTTGAAGGAAGGCTTAACCTTCATATCTGCCTTAACAGCAGTGAGGTCAACATCGTTGCCATCAAAGTCGACCCACTTCTCGAAGGTATAGGTATACTGAACGTCAGCATCCTTAGTGGGAACAACTTCAGTGGTGGAAGCGGACCCGTATACGAGATACAGATCCTCGTCAAGAACGGTCTCGCCGTCCTCGTCGTAGTAAACTACGTCGTAGCGACGCTCGATCTCCTCGTAGGTAGCGGTGTAAACGATAGCCTCAGCTGCGGTAGCGCCGTCAGCCTCGGGGGTAGTAGGAGTAGCGGTAAGATCCTTGTCCCAACCCTTGAACATGTAGGAGTTGGTGTTGGTGGAAGGCTTCTTGGGAGTTCCAAGCTCTGCGGGGAACACGGGAACAACGCCCTCGGGAACTACGATCTCGCAAAGAACTTCGCCGTCGTAGTTCTTGAATACTACGTTGTACTTGGTTCTGTTGTCAATTTCCTTATAGGAAGGATATACGTCGCCGGACATGTAAACGCCGTCAACGAGGTTGCCCTCTGCGTCTACCCAGCCATCAAGCTCGTAGATAACCTCTGCAATATCGCTCTCCTTAGTGGGAGCTACGATGGGCTCCTCACCCTCAGCTACTGCAGCCTGTGCCAGAGCGAAGATCTCAGCGGGGCTGAGAAGCTTGCCCATGGTCTTTGCACTTGCACTCCAGTTGCTGCCGGAGATGGAGGTGTACTTGTGAGTGTAGCTGGTGATAAGCTGGTCACCGTCGTAGAAGTTAACGGTAGGAGCAAGGTTAGCAGCTACGATAGCCATCATACGGAAGGTAGCGTTCTCATTATTGTTAACACGGTCGCCGCCCTTAAGGGAGCCGCCGTTAGTGAAGATCTGGAAGTTGTTAACGGTCTTGAATGCGTGACCGCCAACGGGTACGCTGTTTACGTACATAAAGAACTTACCGTTCTCGGTGAACTTCTGCTCTGCACCGATCATATCGCCGTTGTTAGCGCCGCTCTGCCAGTTCGAAGAGTTCCATGCGTGGATGCCGCCGTTTAAGATAATGTTGAAGTTATCTGCGATGATCTCGCTCTCGATGCCGTCAAGCTCGAAAACGAAGGTAACGCCGTCAGCACCGTTCAGGTATACCTGACCTTCCCAGAGGCTCTGGGAATTAGGAGCAACGTCGCCCTCGGTCTTGTTGATGGTTACAGCCTCACCGTCAAGGTAGGCACCACCCTGCTGACCGACTACCTTAAGGTCTGCGGAAGCAGCCAGAACGATAGCGTCAGTGTCGTCGCGCTTAGCAGTACCGGTGATGGAAGAGGTGACGGTACCTGCAACGTTATCAAGAACGTCGAAGGTAACGGTACCGACTGTGCCGTCCTCTGCTACCTCGTCAAACTCGATGGTAACAACGCCACTTTCACCGTTCTCGGTGTAGAGGATCTCGGGAGCGTAGGTAAGAGAAACGGAACCGGAGGTGATAACGCCTTCGGGGTCGTCCAGCTTAACGGTAACAACGTTACCGGTGGAGCCCATAGCCATATCCTCTGCCTCGACGGAGTAGCTTACGTAGATCTTCTTATCAAGGAACACGGGAGTAAGGGTGTCCGCAAGGATAGGAAGGGTGATATTGCCGTCAGCGTCAGCCCAGGAGTATAAGTACTTGCCTTCGGGAGCCTCAACGGTAATGTCATCGGGGATAGTCAGCTTGCTGAATACCCATACACTGTTCTTATTGCCGCCGTTGTTAGGAACAGTGGTGTTTGCGATAGTGGTAGCGGTAGCAACGCCGCTGCCGATGACCTCGCCGTCAGCGTCTAACCACTCTGCCTCATCCTGAGAGAGGTCCAGCTCGCCCTCGATAATGCCCATAAGTGCGATGTCGAAGGGAACGTCCAGCTTATTGCCGGTAGAGTCGAAAACGTCAGCGTTACAAGCCTTGATACGGAAATTCTTGAATGAAGCAAGAAGACCGTTCTCACTCTTCCAGTTCCATGCCAAAGCATCGTTCAGCGGAACGTACAGGAAGTAGTCGCCGTCAGCGTCTACCTTGAAGCCGCTGTTCTGAAGGTTGGCTCCACCGGTAGAGCCGGAGCCGAAGCTGGTGCCGTCAGCGGCGGTGAAATCCATTATAGCGCCGTAAAGGTATACGGGTGCGGAAAGGTTCTTTACGTTGAACCAGAAGGTGATACCGGTAGCTCCGCCCTCAGTCCGGGTGGTGTATGTACCGGGATAAAGTGAAGTGTGGCTGTTAGCACCAACGGTGAGATACTCAGGGTTGGTGTTAGTGAACTCGAAAGTGTCGCCTTCTTCAGCAAAGCTGACTAAAGACATACTGCAAACGATCATAATAGCAGCCAGAAGCATAGCTAATAATCTGTTCTTCATATTTTCCTCCTCTAAAGAACTTTTGTGGGATAATTATATCATATAAGTACACACCTTTTCAATAGAATTTATAAAAATGAACAAAAAAAGAAGAGGATCCGAAGAATCCTCTTCTTTTTTTCTGATCATTCAGCCTTGATTTTCTCGCCGGTCATGTAACGGTAGAGCATGGTTGCTACCTGTGCTCTGGTCGCATTTGCCCTGGGAGCGAAGACCACCTTATTGTTCATCGTTCCTGCGCCGGAAGGAACGTTAGTCCAATCGTTGTCAATGTTACGGAAGGGGAAGTAGTAAAGGTAGATACCGTCACCCCAAAGCTCAACAGAGTTGGTGGAGTAGCCGTCGTGTACCCAGTTACCGTTCCAGATAGGACCCCTGGTCTCCTCAACGACCTCCTTAACGGGATTGCCATCCTCGTCGAGAACGGGCTCGCCGTTCTCATCCACTGCGTTGTTATTAGTGGTACGCAGGGTGGTTACGTTTGCGTCGATCATACCGAAGACGGTGCCGGGCTTGGTCCCCTCAAACTTAAAAATGAGGGTCAGTCCGTACTTTCCGTCGGTCTTAAAGGTATACCCCTCGGGGAGTACGTTTGCCTTGGTACCCCAGGTGGTGGATACAGGCTCGTCAAAAAGTGTTAAAATGGCGCCTTCATCAACGCCGTCTTCGCCTGCAGCGGTCTCGATCTCCTCAGGCACTTCGATCTCTGCGAAAACGCAGAAGGTGCACAGGGACAGGACCATCATCACTGCAAGAGCAAGTGAAAGTAATCTCTTTGTCATTCGAGATATTCCTCCTTGTATGGTTTTTTACTATAAAAGCCATATGTTTTAAACAAATAATCAATATTGGCCAAAGACTTGTAACATATGACAAATGCACCATTGTCTTTTTGTGCAAAAAGCAAAAAGCAGACCGAAGTCTGCTTTTTTACATATCGTTTCTTATAAGGTCTTCAAAGCTCTCGCGCCTGACCGCCACGTAGTCCTCGCCCTTTTCGTTTATCATAACAACGGGGGGACGGGGCAGCCTGTTATAGTTTGACGCCATAGAGTAGTTGTAGGCACCTGTCACCAGCACTGCGATGGTGTCACCACGCACCGGAGTAGCTATCTTCACGTCCTCTTGAATAAGGTCTCCCGACTCACAGCATCTGCCTGCGATGGTGGCGATAAGATCCGGCTCTGCGTTTGCCCTTGAGGCGTTTAATACCGTATAATCAGACTGATAGAGGGCGTATCTCGGGTTATCGGGCATACCGCCGTCAATAGATACGTAGCTCTTATATCCCGTGATGGTCTTTACCGAGCCTGCGGTGTAAAGGGTGAGTCCTGCGTCCGCCACGATACTGCGCCCGGGCTCCATAAGAACCTTGGGAAGCGGAAAATCAAAGCGCGCACAGCCCGCCTTCACGTGCTCTGCCACCTGACGGATATTATCCGCTATGTCTATATGAGGATGGCTCTCGATGTATCTGACACCGTAGCCTCCGCCCAGGTTAAGGGTGGTGAGGGTGCGACCTGTTTCGGCTCTGACCTCTGCCATAAATGCCAGCATTATATCAGCGGCATCGAAGAAGGGTTTGGAATCAAAGCACAGGGAGCCTACGTGGCAATGGATGCCCGTAAGGTCGATGGCGGGTAAGGTGAGGATATACTTAATTAACTCCATAGCCTGACCCGTTTCGATGGCGGTGCCGAACTTGGAGTCCACCTGACCCGTGGTGATAGCCGCGTGAGTGTGAGGGTCGATACCGGGGGTCACACGAAGGATGACCTTTTGGGTGATGCCCCGCTTCCCTGCCTCACGGCTGATAGCGTCCAGCTCCTCGCGGTTATCCGCGATAAAGTGGCCGAGACCCAGGTCCATAGCGTAGGCTATGTCCGCATCCGTCTTATTATTGCCGTGGAAGTACGCCTTTTCCATAGGGAAGCCCGCCGCGTGGGCGGTATACAGCTCTCCCGGTGAGACGATGTCGGTAGACATTCCCTCCTCTGCGGCGATACGGTAGATGCCCTTAAAGCACAGGGCCTTGGAGGCGAGAAGCGGCTCGCTTCCCGCACCGAAATGCTCACGCATAGCATTTATATACTCTCGCGCGCGAGAACGGATGCGTCCCTCGTCCATCAGATACAGGGGCGTGCCGTGCTTTTTCGCCATTTCCACCGTGTCAACGCCCGCTAAAGTGAGGTGACCCAGCTCGTTTATATCAAGATTGGTGTGTAGCATTACTTTATCATATCCTTCATATCATATAGGCCCGCGCCCTTGCCCTGCAAGAACTGCATGGCGGACAGCGCCCCCTCTGCAAAGATAGCGCGGGTGACAGCCTCGTGCTTTAGGGTGATGCGCTGGGTGTCGGTGCCGACGATTACCTCGTGGTCGCCCACGATGTTGCCCATACGCACCGCGTGGATGCCTATCTCACCCTGCTCACGCCTCGACTGACCTACTCTGCCGTAGACGAACTTAGCGTCCTCCCTCACGGAGGCTATTTCCTTTGCCAGCATAAGTGCTGTGCCGCTGGGTGCATCTAACTTTCTGTTATGATGCTTCTCGATTATCTCTATGTCCGCATCCGGGAAGAACTTCACAGCTTCCTTTGCCAAGCGGCAGAGGACCGCGATGCCGATACACATATTGGCAGAGAAGAATACGGGAACGCTCTTCGCCGCCTCGTTTATCTTCGCAAGCTCATCGGGGGTGTGACCCGTGGTGCATACCACTAAGGGAAGCCCACGCTTCACGGCGTAGTCCGCTATCTCGGGGATAGCACCGTGGAAGGAAAAGTCGATGATACCGTCGGCCTCACCCTCGTACTCATTGATATTCTTTACCTCGCCTACGGGGTCAACGCCGCATACCAGCTCGTCGCCTAAGAGGTTACGGAGCTCTGCGCCCATTCTGCCGCCGGCACCGGTTACTATTATCTTCATTAAATGAGTCCCTCTGCTTTCATCAGCTCAAGCATAACTGCTTCCTTTGCCTTATCCATCTGTGTCAGGGGCAGACGCAGGCTGTTCTCACAGAAGCCCATAGCCGCCATAGCCGCCTTTACGGGAATTGGGTTGACCTCGGAGAAAAGGGCGGTGATAAGGGCATGATAGCGGTACTGCAGCTTTGCCGCGCCCTCTACGTCACCTGCGAAGAACTTATTGCACAGCTCTACGGTCTGGGAGGGCATAATGTTGGAAAGGACGGAAATAACTCCCGAGCCGCCAAGGGACAGAAGGGGCACTATCTGATCGTCGTTACCCGAATAGAGGTCTAACTTATCGTGAACGTAGCTCATAGTCTCGACGATCTTGGAAAGGTCGCCGTTTGCCTCCTTGATAGCCACGATATTCTCGTGCTCTGCAAGAGCCTTATAGGTGGTAGGCTCGATGTTAACGCCCGTTCTCGAGGGTACGTTATAGAGGATGACAGGCATCTTCGAGTAGTCTGCGATGGAGGTGTACATTTCATACAGGCCCTTCTGTGTTGCCTTATTGTAATAGGGAGTAACTACAAGTGCCGCGTCTGCGCCTGCATCCTGAGCGCAACGGACAAGGTCCATAGCGTAGGCGGTATCGTTAGAGCCGCAGCCTGCGATGATGGGTACTCTGCCGCCCGCACGCTTTACTGCGTAGGCGATAGCGTCACGGTGCTCGTCGTCGCTTAAGGTGGACGCCTCGCCCGTGGTACCCGAGATAACGAGACCGTTGATGCCCGAGTCGATCTGCCAGTCGATGATGCGGCCGAACTGCTCGTAGTTGATGCCGCTCTCGTCAAAGGGAGTGATGAGGGCGGTAGCAACGCCCTTGAAAACTGTCTTCTTCATAGTATATTTCCTCTTTTCATTTATCTGCTAATTTTTTTGCGGTTTCAGATGCGCTCTTGATAACCTTTATATATTCCTGCTCAACAGGTGAAAGGTTTTGAACCTGATACTTTTTATATTCCTCTGTTGCTTTTTTTAATGCCTGCTTACTGCTGACCTTCCCTGCATCCGCCAAGAGCTCTTCGCCCGTTGAAGCGAGAATAGCATCAAGATGCTCTATATAATCCTTCATATACATAGGGGTTTTTCGCATAGCCTGAATCTCAGCAAAATCAAAATATCCCGAAACCAGGTTGTTTAACACCTTCAATTCATCAGCCTCAAGATAATTTTTGGCTATTTTAACGTCTGCCAAGGTTGGGAAGTCTCCTGAGAAATTCGTGAGTCCCATAAACGGCTTCTCGGCATCCGCCCTGCAGTAAATCACCTCTGCCGCTGTATGACCGTGTGCTGCATAATGGAGTTTATTTTGAACGATTTTGAAAAATTTTATTGACTCCTCGCTACCGGGATCATAATCTACGCTGGTTGCATACAGATCTAAAACCTGTCTGTACATAACCTTTTCGGAGGAACGAATATCTCTGATACGTTCAAGCAGTTCTTTCCAGTAGTTGCCTCCTCCAAGCTCCTTGAGCTTGTCATCATTCATAGTGAATCCCTTGATGATGTATTCTTTAATTCGTTCGGTAGCCCATTTTCTAAAGTTGGTTGCTATGACGCTTTTGATTCTATAACCGAGAGATATGATCATATCAAGATTGTAATATTTGACATTATACGATTTTCCATCCGAGGCAGTTGTTCGGAAAAAACGAACAACTGAATTTTCCTCCAGTTCTCCCTCTGCGAAAATATTACTGATATGTTCGCTGACATTTGATTTACTTGTTTGGTATAGCTCCACCAATTGCGCTTGATTCAGCCATACTGTTTCATCATGCATTTTTACGTCAATTTTGGTGTCGCCGCTATCGGTCTGATATATTATGATGTCTCCTTGAGTATGCTCCGTTTCATTCTCAAACATAATGCTCACCCCATTATTGTTTAATACATCAAAAAAGACCGATAAAGTAAATCGGCCACAAAAACGGTAACCCCATAGGGAAAACCGATATTTTGATAGCCCTCCGCAAAGCTCACGCTCCAAGCGACAGTCGGACGGCTGTTAATCCGCCAAACCGCGGTGACGGCACCACCCGTCCCGCTCGGCATCCGCCCCTTTCACCACGGCAACGCCTCGGCAGGCTTTCACCGCAGGTACTCTTGACAAAATGCACCTCTATCTTAATTGATGATTTATTGTAGCACTTATATCCCCGCTTGTCAAGTGGAGATAAAAAATATACGCATATTATTGATAAACTTTTTATTTGTGATATAATAGCACCGAGGTGAGATTATGTACTCAAAGCTATATGACATATTAAACGGAAAAGAAGAAAACTACCTGCTGCCCTTTTACTGGCAGCACGGAGACCACAGAGAGACCATCCCCCGTGAGATAGAGCGCATCTATAAGAGCGGCGCCAGAGCCTTCTGCGTAGAGAGCCGCCCTCACCGCGACTTCGTAGGTGAAGGCTGGTGGGCGGATATGGACATCATCCTGCGTGAGGCAAAGGCCCGCGGGATGAAGGTCTGGATACTTGATGACGACCACTTCCCTACCGGTCACGCCGTGGGCAAGGTGAAGGAGCATCCGCATCTACGCAAGTGGCACATTATGGAGCGCCACGCGGATATACCCGGACCCGTTCGGGACGCTATGCTATACTACGTGCCCGAAAACGAGGATATTATCCTCTTAGGTGTGTACGCCTACAGGCGCACAGGGGAAGAAGAGGTCTGCGATAGCGAATATATCGACCTGTCGGGTAATAAAAAGGACGGCTTTGTTCACTTTGACCTGCCCGAAGGCCTTTGGCGGATATATTTTATCTACAAGACACGCCGGGGCACCGACAGAGCCGACTACATTGATATGATGAACCCCGAGGCGGTGCGCCTGCTTATAGACACGGTATACGAGGCGCACTATGCTCACTATGCCGCTGATTTCGGGGATACCATTATGGGCTTTTTCTCGGACGAGCCCTGCTTCAGCAACATTCCCGACGGCATTCCGTGGGGCGTGCGGGTCTACGACTACGGCTTTTACGACAGGCGGGTAGGCGACGTAGGCTTTGCTCTGCCCTGGAGCGATAAGCTCCCCGAGATGATAGAGGAGCGCATAGGCGAGGCGGCCCTGCCCCTGCTTGCATCCCTTTGGTGCGACCTGGGAGAGCCTACCTCCAAGGTCCGTCACGCATATATGGACTCTATCACCCTGCTCTATCGGGATGCCTTCACAAGACAGATAGGCAAGTGGTGCTCTGAACACGGTGTTATGTACATCGGACATATCATAGAGGATATGAACGCCCACGCACGCACCGGCTGTGGCGCAGGACATTACTTCCGCGCCCTTGACGGTCAGCATATGAGCGGTATAGATATAGTATTAAATCAGCTTATGCCAGGCATCTCCGACCTGCCGCACACCACCCGCGCCGCAGGCAACTACGCCTCCCCCGCCTTCTACCACTGCGTACTTGCCAAGCTGGCCTCCTCCTACTCACACATAAATCCCGTGATGCAGGGTCGCGCCATGTGCGAGGTGTACGGCGCATACGGCTGGGGCGAAGGCACACCCATTATGAAGTGGCTTTCCGACCACCTCTTGGTGCGTGGTGTCAATCACTTCGTGCCCCACGCCTTTTCACCCAAGTTCCCCGACCCCGACTGCCCTCCTCACTTCGGCGGTGGGGATAAAGATCCGCAGTTTGAGGGCTTCTGCCGCTTGCAACCATATATGAACAAGGTCTCTCACCTGCTCACAGGGGGCAGACACATAGCCGACGTGGCAGTGCTCTATCACGGTGAGCTTGAGTGGGCGAACCTGCGGGGTGAGTCCGGCTTTACCGATACCCCTGCAAAGATGCTGGCGGACAACCACATAGACTATGATATAATCCCCTCCGATTGCTTCCTTGAGGGCAAGGGCGCAAGCCTCTACCCTGCAAAGGCAGAGGACGGCAAGCTGGTTATTGGGGACGAGAGCTACAAGGCGCTGATAGTCCCCTACTGTGAGGTAATCCCCGCCGAGATAGAGAAGGCCCTCTCGGATATGGCCTCCGCGGGCGTGAAGCTCATACGAATGGGCAAGGATACCCGCGAGGCAGAGCTTTTATCCGCCCTTGACATCCCCCGCGACATAGAGGTAACAGGCGGTCATCATCTGCTCCGTCACTATCATACACGAAATGGGGATGCCGATATCTTTATGTTCGTAAACGAATCTATTTTTGAGGAGGTCAGCGCCACTATCAAGCTGAATAACGTGAAAAACACCGCGGGCGTGATGCTGGACCTCTTAAATGAGGAGGAATACTCTGTAAAGGGCGGCAAATTCACTCTGAAGCTCGCTCCCTATCAGTCGGTGATAGTGATAATGGACGGCGAAAGCCGTACCGCACCCGAGTTTACCCCTTGGGTAGTTGCAAAGGACGCAGA
This sequence comes from Eubacteriales bacterium, assembly GCA_045546375.1. Taxonomy (GTDB): domain Bacteria; phylum Bacillota; class Clostridia; order Oscillospirales; family CAG-272; genus CAKSEI01. Next base: position 35,319 of record JAZQCR010000052.1, read on the forward strand.
GCTCACCTTCAAGGTAGAAAAAGCCTTCTACGAGGACATGGAAAGCTACGTTACCGTAGACGAAGCGGTAAAGAGCGACGACCTCTACAGCATAACCGCTATATCGAGGGAGCCCCGCTTCTCGGGAAGGATGCGGTACAGTGCCACCTTTAATGGTGAGGACGTGCCAAAGGGCGAAAGGCTTGCCCTTGACCTTGGCGAGGTGGGCGTTACCTCTCACCTGTACTTAAACGGTACCGACTGCGGCATCCGTCTTTGCCCGCCCTACCGCTATGACCTGACCGACCTTATAAAGGACGGCGAAAACCGGCTTACCGTAGTGGTATCCAACACCCTGGGCAACATACTGCAGGATAACTCCAGCCTTTATCTTCACCTTGTCCCCTCGGGACTCTTAGGCAAGATAAAATGGATGGTAAAATAAAGATACTAAAAAGGGTTCGTTTTAAAACGAGCCCTTTTGTCATACTTTTCGGTTGCCGCGGCATCACGGAGATATTATCGTTAAAAACATATGCTGTACGGCTCTGCCGTAAAATTCAACCTCAGGTGGAGACCGCCAATCAAAACTCAAAAAATGCACTATTGCAAGTTGAATTATTCCGTACTATAATGAATTCACAAGGTAGCTATCTCAAAAACTATTGGAGGATGAACCATGTTAGATCAAAAGTTATTCGGCGAGAAACTTCGCAATCATAGAAAGAACCTCGGTATGACACAAGAGGAAGTAGCAGAAAAAATAGGAGTTTCTCCGCAAGCAATATCAAAATGGGAATCGGGAGATTGCCTTCCTGATTGTTTCAATTTGAAAGCTATCAGTGATATTTATAAAATTTCCGCAGACGTTCTTCTCGAAACCGAATCAAACGGCGATATTGAGACTGTAGCAAACAAGATCGAACAGCTTGGCACAGAATTCATTTGGGCTACATCAAACAGCGACAGATATAAAAACAATCTCCATCAAGAACTTGGCGAAGATCTGTGGAAAATGTGGAAAGGTCTATACTTTGCAGAAACCGGAAATCGAAAGATACAGGAAGAAAGTAAAGTCCGCGGCAACCTACGCATCTCCGGACAATTCGGAACGAAGCTATGGGACGATGAGGGCGTAGTCTGCGTTGTGAAATCATCCCTGATCAAAGGACTTTCCGTCTCAGGCGCACCAGCACAAGAGGTTATATCCGCACTTTGCAGCTCAGACGGTCAAAAACTGATAATTGCACTTAATTGTCCTTTCACTATCTCCAAAGAGCAGATCATATCGGAAACGAATATCGAAATAAACCGTTTAAATGAACTTTTACTTCTACTTTTGGAAAACAACATTATAGAGTTTGTCATTGATCATACCAAAGATAACGCCGCCGGATACAGAATCAGCGGACACTGTGGTATTGTTGCGTACATGGTACTGTCGGCAATGCATATTCTAAACAAGAAAAAGTGTGAAGTAAGCGAATATTTTACTCCTGACTGTAATTAGAAACAACGAAAAAAGCTCTCAAGGCGTACCCGCTTTATCCCGGGTACGCTTTTTCTACCTACGGTTGACATCTTCCATCTTGATGTACCGCCGCTTTCGTTATATAATATGATCAGCAAGCAGACGGAGGATCTTATGAGAGACTATAGTTTTGGTAATTTTCTGCATGAGCTCAGAACGCGTAGAGGCCTTACGCAGTATCAGCTCGGCGCGCTCGTCGGCGTTTCCTCTCAGGCGGTCTCAAAATGGGAGAACGGCTCTTCCAAGCCGCAAAGTAATATTTTATATAAACTAAGCGAAGTGCTTGGAATCAGCGTTGACGAGCTTCTGACTTGCAAATATCATTCCTTCGAAAGAAAGGACATAAAAGGAGTATTTGCAATGAAAAAACAACTGTGGAGCAAAGCCGTTGATGCTATGCACAGCCTATACGGCGATCCTGCTCCCATCGAAATTACAAATCGGTTTTTGACCGAACAGGCAGAAATGCAAAACACGGATATGATAGTGTATTTTGATATGCTGTCCGCACTTGCATCCGAAGCGAAAAAACGCGGAGAGCATATTCGCGTAAGAGGCGGAACGGGAGCCTCCTTCATCTCTTACCTTTTAGGGGCAACGGAGATCAATCCCTTAAAGCCCCATTATTACTGCCCTGAATGTCACGCACTTATTTTTGAGAACAGCGCAGATGACGCATGGGATCTGCCGCCTAATAAATGCCTCTGCGGAAAAGAAATGCGGGCCGACGGGCACAATATCCCATTTGAGACCTATCGGCACGTTATCCACCGAAACACAAGCTTTGACGTATCTGTATCCCCTGAGTATATTCTCTTCGCAAAATCAATTGTTCAAGAGTATTTCAAGGATTGCAAATTGACCCTTGAAGAACGTGAGCCAAACAAGATCATCACGTTTGCCGTGTCGTCCGAAGGATCCCGGTGCTCAGTTACTCTTTGTGCAGATGAAGAGCTCACACGCTACAGAGAATTAGAGCGTGCAACGGCAACTTCATTTGAAAGAATACCCTTTGCCTGCGACACTGTGCTGAAGGAATTCCAAAACTGCAAGACGGAAGGGATAACCGAGTTCAAGACCGACTTTGTTAAAAATGTGTTATACTCAGTCTCACCGCGATCGTTTCGCGAGCTGATCCAGATCTCGGGTTTGTCACACGGCACGGGAGTTTGGCTCGACAATGGAGAAATCCTTATTAATAACGGCCGCTCGGCAGCAGATCTGATTGCTTACCGTGACGACGTGTTTAATTATATCCGGGAAAAGATGGTTTCCAAGGGGTTAGTTGACACGGGATTTGCTTACAAGGTTATGGAAGATACTCGCCGCGGACTCTATGCAAAAAACAGCGTACCCAACGATATCAGCCTGCATCTTAACGCAATCGGTATGGAGAGTTGGTTTGCCCGGTCCATCGGTAAGATAAGATATCTGTTCCCCAAGGCTCACGGTGTCACCTATATCAAATCAGCGGCAACGCTGATGTGGTATAAGATCCATTATCCTAAAGAATTCAATGAAATAATGCTATGATCTCACGCCCCGCTTACAGCGGGGCTTCTTTTATTATCCGTATGCCGAATCTATGGCATATAGCCTTTTTGTTATATTGCACTTGAATGATAACGGTTTTTATGATAAAATATATTATTAAGAAAACTTAAGGAGTCATCTATGGCAAATTACAGAAGAGGTCGTATAAACGAGGAGCTTACCCGCGAGCTGGCGGGCATCCTCCGTGAGATAAAGGACCCAAGAATACAGAGAAATCTCGTCACGGTCACCGCCTGTGACGTTACCGCAGACTTAAAGTACGCCAAGGTATTCTTCTCGGTTGTAGGCAAGGACGCCGACCCCAAGGAAGTGAAGAAAGGACTTGAGAGCGCAAAGGGCTTTATGCGCCGTGAGATCGCTCACCGTTTAAATCTGCGCATCACCCCCGACCTTACCTTCCACCACGACCAGTCCGCAGAGAACGGCGCTCACATTATGAGCCTGCTTCGCTCGGTGGAGCTGCCCGAGGAAGAAGATGAATAAGGCCGAGCTCATCATAGAGAAGATAAAGGCATCCCGCGCGGTGCGTATCCTCACCCACGCAAGGGCGGACGGCGACGCCATCGGTTCTGCCTACGCTTTGGCGCGTATTTGCAGAGCTCTCGGTAAGCAGGCGGCGGTCTCCTCTGACGGAGGAGCACCCGACAGACTGAAATTCTTGGTAGAGGAAGTGCCCACCACCCTTATGACAGAGGATCTCGTCATCAGCGTGGACGTGGCATCCCCCGAGCAGTTAGGCGCCCTCAAGGACGAGTGGGTGGACAAGGTGGATATAAAGATCGACCACCACCGCATCTCCCCCGACTTCGGAAAAGTGCAGTGGGTAGAGCCTACCGCGGCGGCGGCAGGCGAGTTAGTCTTTGAGATAGCGAAGGCGGCAGGGGTCACAGACAGCGTGACCGCAGACCTGCTCTATGCCGCCATCAGCTCGGATACGGGCTCCTTCAAGTATTCAAACACCTCCGAGCGCACCTTCGGGATAGCAAAAGAGCTGAAGGCGTGGGGGGCGAACACCTCTCGCATATCCGAAAAGCTCTTTGAGAATATGAGCGTCCGTGAGGCGAGAGCCGACGGATACATCTATTCAAATATGAAGTTTGCTTTCGGCGGCAGGCTTGCCTACGTGGTGATAACCAAGGCGTCCAAGGACGTCCTCGGTACTCTTGACGAGGACTACGGCAACGCATCCTCCCTGCTTCGGGGCATCGAAGGGGTAGAGCTTGCCATGGCCGCAAAGGAAAACGACGACGGAAGCTATAAGCTCTCCACCCGCTCAAAGGAACAGGTGGACTGCGCCGCTCTGTGCGCCACCATGGGCGGCGGCGGACACGTGCGCGCCGCAGGCGCTACGGTTACGAGCGACGATATAGAAGGACTGATACTCTCCCTTGGCGAGGTACTGGCATGATAGCCGACGGTATCCTGACGGTGTACAAGGAAGAGGGGATGACCTCCCACGACGTGGTAAACCGCATCCGCCGTCTTTATAACACCAAGCGGGTGGGGCACACAGGGACTTTAGACCCCCTTGCCACAGGCGTTTTGGTGGTGCTTATAGGCCGCGCGGCAAAGGCGGCAGAGTATATCACCGCCGACCGCAAGGAATATATCGCCACCCTGAAGTTAGGCGTCACCTACGACACAGAGGACGTGACGGGAAAGGTGCTCACCGAGCACACGGGAGCGCTTCCCTGCCCCCAGCGAGTGAAAGAGGTCTGCGAGAGCTTCATAGGTGAAGGAGAGCAGATACCCCCAATGTACTCCGCCATCAAGATAGGCGGAAGGAAGCTCGTCGATATGGCGCGAAAGGATATAGAGATAGAGCGCCCACCGAGATCCATCACCGTATACGACCTACAGTGCGAGTATCTTACAGACGACGAATACCGCCTCACCGCCTCGGTTAGTGCAGGCACCTACATACGCACTCTGTGCGCTGATATAGGCAAGGCTCTCGGTTGCGGCGGCGCTATGAAGACCCTTAAGCGCACGGCGGCGGGGACATTCACCCTTGAGGGGGCGTATACCCTCTCCGAAATAGAAGAAATGGACGAGGCAGCACGCCTCTCACTCTTAAAGCCTACCGAAGAGCTTTTTTTCGACCTTGACCGAGTGGTACTGCCCGAGTTTTTTGAGAAGCTGGCTCACTGCGGCCTTGAAATATACCAAAAGAAGATAGGCACAGACTATGCCGTGGGCACCCGCGTACGCATCTACGGAAAAGACGGCTTCTTCGCCCTCGGCGAGGTCAGAGAATACGAGGACGGCACGGCCATAAAGCCTATAAAGCAATTTGTATTAGAGGATAAATGAAAATACTCACTCTCGGGGACGTGGTATCCCCTCAGGCAATAAAATATCTCACGGATAATCTGTGGACATACCGCAGTAAGGTAGGCGCAGACTTCGTTATCGTCAACGGCGAGAACGCAAGCGAGGGCAACGGTCTCTCCACCGAGGACGCTATGGCGCTCCTTGACGCAGGTGCAGACGTGCTAACAGGGGGCAACCATACCCTGCGCAGAAAGAACCTGCGGGTGACCCTTGACACGGACGAGCGCATCCTCCGCCCCGCCAACCTGCCCGCACATCTGCCCGGCAGCGGCTACGGCATATACAACGCAGGGGGTATCAAGGTGCTGGTGATGAACGTCATGGGTCAGGTTTACCTGACGGGCTCGGACGACCCCTTCTCCTGCGCAGACCGCATCCTTAAGCGTGAGGCGGGGGGCTACGACGTTGCCATCTGCGATATTCACGCAGAGGCCACAAGCGAGAAGATAGCCTTCGCACGTTATCTTGACGGCAGGGTCAGCGGCGTTTTCGGCACACATACCCACGTGCAGACCGCCGACGAGCAGATACTGCCAAGCGGCACCGGCTACATAACCGACCTTGGCTTCACAGGGGTGCAGGATTCCGTCCTCGGGGTTAAGAGCGAGATCATCATCGACCGCTTCGTTAATCACTCCGGCGGCCGCTTCGAGAGTGCGCAAGGCACGGTCACCGCCCACGGCGCACTCTTTACGGTAGATGAAAATAACGGCAAGTGCACAGCCATAGAGAGAATAAAATTCTAAACAAAAAAAGACCCGAGGGTCTTTTTTATTTAGCCGTTCCGACGACGTGATTATACATATCGGTCACCGACTCATTCATATTTATGGGTTTTAACACTATGTCGGGATTCACTTTCTTGTAAACCACAAAAAGCTGATGAGCAAAACCCTGTCCCATCCACTCAAGATCTGCAAAATCAAGGATCGCCTCTTTGAAGTTGTCAAGGCGGTTGCAAATTCGCTTTGCTTGAGAACGAGAGACCGGTGCTGAGTCGAAAATGTTTTTCAAAGGAATTCGTGTTTTTGAAAAATCGCCATCTAAATCTTCAAACATATTAAAAATTTCATGAGCCTTTTTCTGGGTGTGGTTAGATAAAGACATAATGACACCAGTTCCCTTAGCTACTGTGCCTTCAATACTGGCAAACAGATCATCGTTGTATTTGTTTGTTGTGAACACCTTACCGTCAGACAGAATAAAAAAACTGTCCATCATGCGAGAGGTAAAAAAGATACCCTCTCCCGAATGATGATCTGCATCAGTAGTCAGCTTACCCTTAAAAAGCTCACATACCGCTTCATCAAGATCGGTAAGAGAAAAATGGTTTTTGATCTTCTCAAAAATACCCACACCGTTATCGATTATCATGACACGAGTATCAAGAAAATTCTTATTTATCACCACACGCAAGCATTCTGCCTCCGAATGATCCATAACGTTGTTGACCATCTCGCTGAAGGCATACGACCATATATGCTTGACATTCTCGGGATAATCCTTAATAAGCGCTCTCATGCAGACGTCATAGGCATAGGTATCGTTACTTATTTCCCCTTTGCTTCGCTTGAATGTGTGGGAATACTCCTCGGATACCAACTCGTACTCCCCCCTCTTTACCTTTCGTATAACATTATCCTCTGTCAACTCGTTTAGATAACTGTGTATGGTATTAGTGCTTACGTCAAAGGCCTCTGCGACGCGAGCAGACAAACTCGGCGTCTTCTCATTTATCTTTTCCAGAATATACATCACTATGGATCTTTTCTTTTCTGAATTAAATCTCATCTTGACACCTCCGTATTATTTTATCCTTTCACCCTTATTATAATGCATATTACTCATAATGTCAACAGTTATTACTCTTAAAGCAAAAGTTATTACTCTTAACCACTTTTAAGAGTAATAACTATGAAAAAAGACCCTTGCAGGTCTTTTTTTATTTGTCCTTTAGCTTTTCAAAATGCTTAAATGTCATTGGCCACAATACGCCGATGACGATGACCATTATAAAGTAGCGCACACCCCGTGCGATATACTCGTTTGGAATGATGGCGTTAAGGGGTGCCTTAAGAGCGGCGCGTACGCCGATGGCCAGGGTAAGCCCTACGCCCACCTTGATAAGCTGTGCCCAGAGAGGCGCCTCGGTGGGAAAACGGGTGTATTTCTCGTCTATAAAATACACAAAGAAAAGTCCTACCGTACAGCCAAGGAGGGTCGCAGCGTTCTCAAGTGCGGAGAGGTAATTCTCATTCCCATACACTTCCTCGGGGAATTTGTAGAAGGATAGGAAGCATATCTGCCCTACAAGGGCAAGGGCGATAACGGCTATGACGATATACATCACCCATGGCTTATCAAGCCATTTTTTAAACACGGGATAAAGCCCGAAGACCAGGACAAGGGCCACCGCCACCGAGGTGAGAACGTCGGCAGGGGTATGCACGCCCAGATACATTCGGGAAAAGGGGATAAGAATGCACATGGCTATGGCGATGATGCGTAACCACCTCTGTTTATTCCACCTTGCCATACCGCCGTAAAGGCCCACGCTTATCTGGGTGTGACCGCTTGGGAAAGAGTAGCCGGTAGCCGCGCCCTTGGCCGACTCTATGGGTGAGAAATCGGGATCCTTTACCCACGGACGGGGCACACGGAAGAGCATCTTAAGAAACTGATTTATCACCGTGCCGAGAAGCCCTACGGTGAGCAGGTAATAGCCCTGACGCTTATCATAGCACCAGAAGAATATCATACCAACCGCCATAAAGAGTATCTCATCACCGAAATAGGTTATGGCGGAGAAGAAAATATCGAATACGGGATTACGAAGTCCCGCTAAAACGTGTAAAATTTCCATTTGCACTTTCTAAATCACATTAAAATCAAGCAAAATCTCTATAAAATGCCCCATAAATAAGTCCTTTATAAAAGTTTTGAGGGGGTGTGGGGGGACTTTTACAAAAGTTCCCCCACAACAATTATAAATTCTTTTCTTTTTCTCTTACCTCGGCGGTCTTGCCGCAGCACATCTTGCCTTCAGGGCAGGGGCCGGAAACACAGGCGGGGCCTGCGTACTTAAAGAGGGTGGGGCAGGCTTCCTTTACTAACTTCAGCATCTGCCAGGCAAGGTCGCGTATCTCCCACTGTGCCCTCTCACAGCAACGCAGACGGAAGAAATTCCGCAGGGAGCGCACGTTGAGGGTCATTATCATACGGGTGTCGCAGGCGTTGGGGAGCACGAAGCGCGCGTCCTCGTTTGCCATCTTCTCCGCCGCCTTTCTTGCCGCCTCGGGGCTCTTGCCCTCTGCGATCAGACGCGCGGTGTGGCCCTCGGTGAGTTTTTCACGGAGGCTCTCATAGTGGAGGGCATCCTCCTCCATCGCCCGCACGAACTCCTCCTTTGCCTCGGGGATAGCCTCGATAGCGGGAGGAAGGATATACTGGAAATTAGTCTTGTCCACGTAGCGCTGGCTCTGTACAGAGAAGGAAGCGATACGGTGGCGGGTGATCTGGGCAAGGAGTGCGCGGGAAACACCCTCAATACCGAAGGTAAAGGTGGCGTGCTCCACAGGGCTCTCGTGGCCGAGATCGGTGAGCATATCAAGGAAGCTCTCGGTCTTCTCAGGGGTAAGGCCCTCTAAGAGAGTGTCTATATCGCTCTTGGCGTAGCAGAGCTTGGCCGCGGCGGCGATTATCTTCTCCGCATCGGGAGTATGGGTCAGCAGTTCAACGTGTATCATTTCAACATCCTTAATCTATATTGTAATAGTTTATCAGACAACCCGCAAGGATTATCTTCCTCTCGTCGTCGGTGAGGGGGTCCATTCTGAACTTAAAGGGTACTGCCTTACCGTCCTTTACGGCATATGCGTCGAAGGAATATTCTCCCTTCTCGAGTTTTTCCTTCACACCGGGGATGTAGATCCAGTCGCCGCAACCGTAGGGCTGTTCGCCATCGGCCAAGAGAGGCAGCATACCCCAGTTGATAAGGTTACTGCGATAACGCTTGGTGGCGTACTCAAGAGCGATGTTGGCGCATCCGCCGAGGACCCTCTGACAGGATGCCGCCTGCTCACGTGCAGAACCGTCACCCGGCTTGTTAGCGTAGACCACGCTGCCTATACCGATATTCTCAAGAGGCGTTGCACACACGTCGCCCAGCGCCTTCAGCACCTCTGCTATCTCGCCATCAACCTTGCCTTCCCTGCGGGAAAGCTCCAGAGCCTTTATCTCTTTGGCTCTGCCCACGTACTCGGGCACCTTTCTCGACAGGGTGAACTCTGCAAGGCCCAGGGGATTAGAGCGGTAGGAAGAAGTCTCGCCCGAAGGGATAAGCTCGTCGGTGGTGGTGACCTCGTCGGTGATGTGCGCCGCTACCTTGATAAGCAGATCGTCGGTAAGGGCTATCTGCTCCGGCCAGTCGGTGATATTGGGGCCGAAGACCAGCTCTGCCTCGGGGTCTGCCTTGCCGTAGCCCTGATAGAGACGGTTTTCGTATACCGTATTATCAAAGTGATAAGGCTTACCCGTGTATTCTACGTCAAGCTCGGTGGCGGCGGTGAGCTTACCGCCGTTTGCGGCAGTAGCCGCGATAGAGCGGGCATCCATAAGAGCCACCGTTGCTATCTGACCGTTGCCCGGCTTGCTTCCCTCACGGTTGGGGAAATTACGTGTAGAATGACGGATGGAAAGGCCGCCGTTTGCGGGCACGTCACCTGCGCCGAAGCAGGGGCCGCAGAATGCAGTACGCAGGGTGACACCTGCCGCCATAAGGTCTGCGGCACAGCCGTTGCGCAGCAGCTCCATATATACGGGCTGGGACGCGGGATATGCGGAAAGGGCAAATGCACCGTTTCCTATGCTCTTGCCCCGCAGGATGTCTGCGGCGGCAACAAGGTTATCGTAGATACCGCCCGCACAGCCTGCGATAACGCCCTGCTCTACCATAATGTCGCCGCTTGCTGTAACTTTGTCCACAAAGCGCAGATCCAGGTTCTTATTATCAAGGGCTTCCCTTGCCTTCTCTTCGGTGAGGGCCATAATGTCGCGTGCGTTTTCCTTAAGCTCACGGATAGTGTAAACGTTGCTTGGGTGGAAGGGCAGGGCTATCATAGGCTCTACCTTTGAAAGGTCGATGATTACCGCGCCGTCGTAGTATGCGGTGCCGTTTGGCTTAAGCTCCTTATAGTCGGAGGGACGAAGGTGGGTCTCAAAATATCCCTTTGTCTTTTCATCTGTCATCCAGATAGAGGAAAGGCAGGTGGTCTCGGTGGTCATAACGTCAATGCCGTTTCTGAACTCAATAGGCAGGTTTGCAATGCCGTCACCTATGAACTCCAGCACCTTATTCTTTACAAAGCCGCTTGCAAATGTAGCGCCGATAAGGGCAAGCGCCACGTCCTGGGGTCCTACGCCCGCCTTGGGTGCGCCGGTGAGATAAACCGCGATGACACCGGGCATATCTATATCGTAGGTGCGCTTAAGAAGCTGTTTTACAAGCTCGGGGCCTCCCTCGCCTATTGCCATAGTGCCGAGAGCACCGTAGCGTGTATGGCTGTCCGAGCCGAGGAGCATCTTACCGCAGCCTGCCATGGTCTCGCGCATAACCGAGTGGATGACCGCCTGGTGCGCAGGCACGTAGATACCGCCGTACTTCTTGGCGGCGGAAAGGCCGAACACGTGGTCGTCCTCATTGATAGTGCCGCCTACCGCACACAGGGAATTGTGGCAGTTGGTAAGCACGTAGGGCATAGGGAACTCGGTAAGTCCGCTTGCCCTTGCGGTCTGGATTATACCAACGTAGGTTATATCGTGGCTTGCCATAGCGTCGAAGCGTATCTTCAGCTTATTTTCGTCCCCCGAGGTGTTGTGCGCCTGCAGGATGGAGTACGCCATGGTGTTTTTTCTTGCTTCGGCGGCGGGAACGGAGCTCTCTGCTACCAGCTTGCCCCCTTCATAGAAGATGCCGCCCTTTATCAGTTCTGTCATAATTTATCCCTCCATCTCAATGAACTCCACAGTACAGCCCTTGACCGTAACGGTGTCGCCCTCGCTTAAAACTACGTAATCGATAATTTTGTTGTAGTCGCCGTATCTGCTCATAGCAATGTCCACGTTAGCCCCGCTTACACGGTCGGGCACGTTTACCGCGCCGATGCCATCCTCTATCTGCAGCTGATAGATACCCGGCGTCAGGTCTCCGCCCTCGCTCATAACGTAATACTCATTATCCTCGCCCGCTACGCCTAACTCGGCATACAAGCCGTCTTCTTTAACGGTTGGACGGGGCAGAGATGCTTTTACCTTTTCGCTCTTGTAGACTACGGTGAGCTGTAAGTCGCCGGTAACGCTTAAGTACTGCCCTGCGTTAAAGGCAACGCCCGTTATCTTCTCGGTGTCGGTGTTGGCGCTCTGAACGGAGATAACACCGTCAGAGGTCCTTATACTGCCGCTTCCCGACGCTACCTCGACAGTCACCTTGCCTGCCGCCAGGTCCTCACCCAAAAGATAGAAGCCGGGTGTAACGCGGTGGGTGCCGAAGTTCTGATCCCCTATGGGTTCGTCCTCCCCCGAGGGCTCGGTAGCCTCGCTCGTAGGCTCGTCCGTGGGCTTCTCCGTAGGAGGCTCAGATGGCTCGTCGGGCTTTTCCGACGGCTTTTCAGTGGGCTTCGCAGAGGGCTTCGGCGCCTCGGTTTCGGGCTCTCCTGCGCTCTCAAGGGTATTTCCGTGTACTATGGCTCCGCCCGTCTCGGTGGGGTCGGTCCTGTCATCACCGTCACAGCCCTTGAAGATCAGGATAAAAACTATAACGACGATACAGACAAACAGCCAGAAGCCCGGACGCATAAACAAAGGCGTATAGCGTCTGCGCGCAGTCCTTCTCCTGCCGTTTTGGGGTCTGCGTGTGTTCGCAGGTCTGCGGGCGGCACTCTGCGGTCTGGTCCCTGCGCTCTGCGGGCGCCGCGTTCCTCCGCTCTGCGGTCTGCGTGTATTTCTGTTAGGTGTTCCTGCCATCTTCTCTTCCTCGAAACTTGTCCTAAATCAAACTTCTATGGATATAATATCCTCGTTTTCCTTGGCCATTGCCAGCACTTCCTCTACGTTCATACCGTCGTGGACCTTGGCCACTACCCGAAGGGTGGTCTCCGTATCCTTCTTATACTTGCAGTTCTCGATAAGGGCGCCGAGGGCGGTAAGCTGATCCCTTAAGCGCTCGTATGCACCGTCATTCACACGCAGGGTGACGATAAGGTCGGTGGAGCCAGCCGTGTCCACGCGCCTGAACCAAACGTGCAAAAGCACCTGAGATAAGAGCATTATGACTGTGACCATAACGCCCACCTCGTACATACCCGTGCCGATGGCCATGGCAACGCCCGTAGTCGCCCACAGACCCGCCGCGGTGGTGAGCCCCTTGATAGAGGTATTCTTAACGAATATCACCCCTGCGCCGATAAAGCCCATTCCGGTCATGATATTGCTTGCGATACGGGAGGCATCCACGTTGATGCCCACGCCTATCTGGTCGTAAAAGCCGTATTTGGAAACCAGCATCATGGCAACGGCGCCCAGGGAGATGATAACGTGGGTACGGATGCCCGCGCCCTTCTGACGCCTGGTACGCTCGTAGCCTATTACCGCTCCGCACAGCATAGCGAGGAGCACCCTCACCGCACAGGTAACGAAGAAATTACCGCCGTTTGGGCTGGCATAGAGATATTCGCTTAAAAAATCCATATTCTTAAGTAGCATCGTTTGCTCCGTTGATTCTTTGTATTATTGCCGCGCACTGCGCGCGGGTAGCGTCACTTTTCGGCGAAAAGACACCCGGGGCCACACCGTTAATAATGCCGCCGCCTACAAGAAGGTAGACGTATTCCTTTGCCCAGCCGGAAATGCTCTCATCATCCGTAAAGGACTCTGTGGCAGGGCTTAAGCTCACTCCCATATAGGCGAGATAACCCGCCATCATCTTACACATCTGCTCTCGGGTGATAAGGGTGTCGGGAGAAAACATATCCCTTCCCATTCCGTCGGTGATACCTTTCTCATACGCCCAGCACACGTATGGACCGTAGTAGGCTGTCATATCCACGTCGAGAAAGGGGCTCTCGGTATATAGAGAGGTATCCGCTCCGCTCATCCTGCCAAGGACGGTCACGAACATTCCGCGGCTGACGCTGACCTCGGGGGCAAACGCGGTAGGGCTCATTCCGTTCATAATACCCATATCGTAGGTATACTTTACGTACGGATAATACCAGGCCCCTGATGAAATATCCGTATAGGGGGTTTCATTGGGCAAAACGGGCTTTACGTAGCCGTTTAAGTTATTCTCTTTAATATATGCGGGATAATCCACGTAAGATACGTCCATATCCACACTGTATTTTATGCCATCCACCTCACCCTTATCGGTGTACTGCCACATTCCGTAGGGCTCACCGGGATCGGGCTTTGCCGTGCTGTCCTTCGTCCACTTGGCAAGCCAGAGGGGCAGGTGGATAAGGGACTCCCGCTCCAAATAGTTATTAAACCAGTTCTCACTGGCGTAAACGCCGGGCAGGTAGCCCGCCTCGGCGATGACACGGGCAAACTCCAGGCACAGGGCGGTACGCTCTTTATTTGTGAGAGGTGACTGCACCTCGTCCTCTATATCGTAATAGACGGGATACTCAAGGGGCTTTTCCCCTATCCACGAAAGCACGTTTGCCGCCTCAAATGCCGCGTCAGCCACGCTTGCCGAGTAGGAATATATGTAAACTCCGACGTCAAGCCCCGCCGCCTTTGCGTCGGTGTAATACTTATCGAAGTTTGCGTCCTTGGTGTCCCAGTAGCCTATCCGCAGTATGACAAAGTCGATACCGTCTGCCTTCACCGCCTGAAAGTCCACCTCGCTCTGCCAGCGGGACACGTCTATGCCGTAGGCGACGGGGTCTCTGCCTGTGGGCAAGGGCTCGGTGAGCCCATCTGAGCTTTCGGTAGTATCCTCGGCGCAAACGCAGAGAGGCAGAAGCATACACAGGGTCATTATTACACTCAAAAGCCTTATTAAAAAGTGTTTGGGTGTCATATTAATATCCTTTAATTTTATCCTTTTCTTTTTGCAGCGTCCTTTAAGCGCAGAGAGTTATCGAGTATCTTCTTGCGCAGTCTGATGTTCTTGGGTGTTACCTCGATAAGCTCGTCGTCGGCGATAAACTCGATGGCCTCCTCAAGGGAGAAGATAACGGGAGGAGTCAGCAAGAGTTTTTCATCTGCACCCGTTGAGCGGATGGCGGTAAGATGCTTTTTCTTACATACGTTTACCGCGATGTCACCGAGCTTAGGTGAGCGACCCACTATCATACCCTCATAAACGGGGGTCTGCACGCCGATGAACATCTCGCCTCTCTCCTGAGTGTTGAAAAGTCCGTAAGAGGTGGACTCACCCGTCTCGGAGGCGATAAGAGAACCGGTGAAACGGCGGGTTATCTCGCCCTTAAAGGGCTGATAGCCGTTAAAGAGGGTATTTAAGATGCCCTCGCCGCGGGTATCGGTCATAAACTCCGCGCGGTAGCCGATAAGACAGCGGGATGGGATATTATACTCTACCCTTGTTCTGCCGTTATGGGTAGTCATATCGAGAAATTCGCCCTTTCTCGCGCCCATCTTCTCCATTACGCTTCCGATGGACTCTTCAGGCACGTCGATGAGCACCTTTTCCATAGGCTCGCACGTTACGCCGTCTATCTCCTTCATAATTACCCTGGGAGTGGAGACGGCAAGCTCGTAGCCCTCACGGCGCATAGTCTCGATAAGGATGGACAGGTGCATCTCGCCCCGTCCCGAAACACGGAAGGAGTCGGTGGTCTCTCCGTCCTCCACGCGAAGGGAGACGTCCTTTAAAAGCTCGTTATAAAGGCGGGAGCGTATCTGACGGGAGGTGACGAACTTACCCTCTCTGCCCGCGAAGGGAGAGTCATTGACCGCGAAGGTCATCTCAAGGGTGGGTTCACTGATCTTCACAAAAGGC